>DASSZC010000567.1:0-2025 GCA_035702925.1 Gemmatimonadaceae bacterium
AGGGCTCAGCCCCTGCGGGGCTGTCTCGGTGCACTCGGTGTCTCGGTGTCTTCCAGTACAGACTGTCACGACGCCCGGATGCTGAGGAGTAAGGCCGACATACCAGGAGGCCGGCGGCTCGAACGAACCGATCAGCAACAGCCGCAGTTCACACCGCCGCTGCCTAACGCTGTCAGCGGAGCTGCGCCTTCAGCCACAGCGCCGCGTCGTGTGTCGCGGCATCGGGGAGCCAGTGTCCGGCGTCGTACCAGCGCAGCTCCTTCGGCTCGGCGGCGGCTGCGAAGAGTCTGGTTGCCTGCTCGGGGCGAACGGTGTGATCGCGCTTGCCATGGATCATCAGCAGCGGTCGGCCACTCAGCTGCTTTACCGTGGCCACCGGATCGGCGATCGTGCGGACGAGGCGGGTGAAGGGACTCCCTTCCGGAAGGTCACCGCCGGCGGCGAGCACCAGCGCCTTCACGTGGTCGCTCGACGCGGCGACCATCACGCCGATGAAGGATCCCATCGAGTAGCCGACCAGGGCGATGTGGTGCCCGTCGAGCGACTCTTCCTCCGCCATCCACTCGAGCGCCGCGCCGCACTCGGCGAGGGCGATCCGCCATTGCGAGACGAGCACCAGCGGGTTGCGGATCGCGTCGGCATCGATCGAGCCTTCGCGCTCGCCGTGCAGGGGGAGGTCGATCGACAGTGATGCGATCCCCGCTTCGAGGAGTGAGCGGCCGACGGCGTCTGCCATCTGCTCCTTTCGCGACCCGTAGCCATGGAGGAGGAGCGCCGCCGGCGGGCGGACGACGCCGGCGGGAAGGAGGAGGATCGCCGGCACCCGCTGCCGGATGAGCGCCAGCTCCATCGTCACCCGCCGGCCGCCGCGGATCGCCCGCGTGCTCTTCACCGCGGCATCGTGCCCGGCTTTGGCTTTGGTGTGCGGGGTCATGCCATTCTCGCGCGCAAGAATTGGACGCGACGCACCCGGCACGGTCGCTGCACTCCAGGGCTCCATGCCCTCGATCGCCTATGAGCTCGCGCGTTGTCATGTCTGCGGTGGCGCCGACACTGATGAAGTCGCCGACACAGACGAAGTGCGCGCCGAAGTGGAGGCGTTGTGGGCCTTTCACACCCGGCGAGTGGAGGGTGCGACCCCCCCGGACAAGCTGCTCGACCGTGCCGCCTTCTCCGAGCCGCCGCCGGTGCGCGTCGTGCGCTGCCGGGATTGCGGGCTCGTCTACCGGAATCCGCAGGAGCGCCCAGAGGCGCTTGCCGAGATCTACGAGGCTGACGCCGGGGTCGGCGACGACGTGCTGCGCACTCTCTTCGAGAACCAGCGCCGCTCGTATCGCGCGCAGGCGCGGCGGCTGACGCGGATCGCCAGCGCGCCGGGGTCCGGGCTCGAGGTCGGCAGCTATGTCGGGGCGTTCCTCGACGCGGCGCGCGCACGCGGCTGGCGCTTCGAGGGGGTCGACGTCAACGAGGGTGCCTCACGCTTCGCCCGCGCCCAGGGGCTGACGGTCACCATCGGCACGATCGATGAGGTTCCCGTAACGCGCCGCTTCGACGCGGTCGCAATATGGAACTGCCTCGACCAGCTCCCCGACCCGAGGCACGTCATCCTCCGCGCCCGCGCCTTGCTCTCCCCCGGCGGGATCGTCGCCCTGCGCGTGCCTAACGGCGAGGCCTACGCCCGCTGGCGCGACGCCGCCGAGCACGGGCGCACCGCGCCCCTCGCGCGGGCGGTGCTCGCCCACAACAACCTGCTCACCTTCCCCTATCGCTACGGCTTCACCCTCCGCTCGCTGCGACGGCTGCTCCGCGACGCGGGGCTGGGGATCGTCCACGTCCACGGCGACACCCTCGTCCCCGTCGCCGACGAGCACACCCGGCGCTGGGCGCGCGTGGAAGAGAGAGCGGTGAAGGGAGCGCTGCGGGTGCTGCGGACGCTGAGGCTCACCCCCGCGACGGCATCGCCCTGGCTCGAGGTCTACGCGCGGGCGACGCAGTAGGTGGTCACGGGTGAGGCGTTAGGCATGG
>DASSZC010000568.1:0-5937 GCA_035702925.1 Gemmatimonadaceae bacterium
CCGTTAGGCAACGACGCAAACGCGGGCACGAGCCGCGATGCGCCGGTGAAGACGCTCTCGATCGCGATCGGGCGCGCCGGCTCGCTCGGCGGGGGCGCCGACGTCTACGCGGTGAACGGCACCTACAACGAGACCCTCAGCCTGGCCAGCGGGACGAGCGTGTACGGCGGCTACCAGTCGGCCACGTGGCTGCGCGACACGCAGCAGTACCAGACCACGATCAACGGCAACACGAGCATGATCGCGGTCAGCGGGTCGGGCGTCTCCGACATCGCACTCGATGGACTCGTCATCCGCACCCCGGTGGACTTCAACACGACCGGGCAGAGCATGTACGGCGTCCGCCTTGACCAGAGCACCAACGTCCGGATCACCAACGACGCGATCATCGTTGGCAACGCCGGACCGGGATCGGGGGGGCAGTTCGGCTTCGCGGGGAATCCGGGGCTGGTCGGCGGGGCCGGTTCGGGCGGGGTGTGTGGGGGATCCTCGTCCATTGGTGGTGTTCCCGGCCTGCGTGGCGCTGGCGGATCCTCTTCCATCGGCTCCCCCGGAGGCGGCGGAGGGCTCGGCGGCACCGGGGGCGCCGACGGGACCGGGGGGACCGGGGGCGAGCCGGGTGCCGGGAGCGCACCAACCAGCGGCGGCCGGGGTGGAATCGGCGTGACGGTCGGTGCACCCGGCGGTCAGGGGACCGCGGGCGCGGCGGGGGCGAACGGCTCCCCCTCCGCGCCGTTAGGCACGCTCGGCGTCGCCGGCTACACGCCGCCGGATGCGACCAGCGGAGGAGTGGGGGCACCGGGTGGCGGCGGCGGTGGTGGCGGTGGTGGCGGCGGCGGTTCGATCTCGAGCATCAGCGCCGGTGGCGGCGGCGGTAGCGGCGGCGGAGGGGGCGCCGGTGGTCAGTCCGGGCAGGGTGGGCATGGCGGTGGCGGCTCGTTCGGGATCGTCGCCGTCGGCTCGACCGGGATCGTCGTGACAAATACATCCATCACGACGGGAAAGGGCGGCGACGGTGGCAGCGGGGGCCGCGGCGGCAACGGGGGTTTCGGCGCACCCGGGGGGACTGGTGGCCCCGGCTGCGGCGGTGGCGCGCCGGGGGGCGCGGGCGGCCGTGGTGGCGACGCCGGCGCTGGTGGCCACGGTGGCGGCGGATCGGGTGGTCCATCGATCGGGATCTTCGAGGACGCAGCGAGCGCGCTCACGATCACCGGTGTCACGTACCAGATCGGCGCCGCCGGCGCCGGCGGCTTCAGCGACGGGGCGTCCGGCCCCGCGGGTGTCGCGGCCAACACGAAGAAGCTGCCCTGATCAGGGGCGGCGCACGAGCGCGATCGTCAGGCCGTCGTAGCCGTCCCCCCGGCGGGAGCGCCCGCGCCAGCCAGACGGTGCCGTACCGGCCTAACGTTCCGATCTCGAGGATCCGCCGCGCCCCGCGGACGAGGGGAGCATGTGCAGCAGCTTCCCCTGGCTGGGGGCGACCGCGATCCGCGGCAGCCCGGCGGCGTCGCTCGCCGTGATATATTCCCCTTCCCCCTTCCGTCAGGGGAGCGGCGGCCCTGTCCATCATCGCGATAGAGAGCGTGGCGACTGACCCCATGACCCGGCAGGACGGGCACGCGATCTTCGCCGGTCCCGGTGAGGTGCGCGCACGCTGCCGCGAGGTCGACTGGTCGACGACACCGTTAGGCGCGGTCGCCGGTTGGCCGGCGACGCTGCGGACGGCCGTGCGACTGATGTTCGAGACTCCGGTCGCGACCTGCCTCTGGTGCGGCCCGTCGTACACCCTCATCTACAACGACGCGTACCGTCGCATCCTCGGCGTCAAGCACCCGCGCGCGTTAGGCCGCCCCGGCGCGCAGGTCTGGGACGAGCTCTGGCCGCAGCTCGAGGAGCAGTTTGCCGCCGTCCGCGCCGGGTCACCGCCGATCTACGTCGACCAGGTGCTGCTGACGATGGAGCGGCTCGAGGGTGGGCGCGCCGAGGACGCATGGTTCACCTACTCGCTCAGTGCGCTCCGCGACGAAGGACCGGACGGTGCTCCCGGCGAGTGCCTCGCGGTCTACAACCTCGGCATCGAAAACACCGCGCGCGTCCGCGCCGAGCGCGCGATCGCCTTCGAGCGTGCGCGCCTCGAGGAGGTGTTCCGTCGCGCCCCCAGCTTCATCGTCGCGATGCGCGACGCTGACCTCGTCTACGAGTTCGTCAACGAGGCGTACTACCAGCTCGTCGGTCATCGCGAGATCCTCGGCAAGCCGCTGCTCGATGCGCTCCCCGAGATTCGCGGCCAGGGATTCGACACGCTGCTCAACCACGTGCGCGAGAGCGGCGAGCCGTGGGTCGGGCGCGAGACCCCGGTCGAGCTGCAGCGCACCCCCGGCGCTCCGCTCGAGACGCGCTACCTCGACATGGTCTTCCAGGCGCTCTCCGACTCCGAGGGGACGCGCTATGGCGTCGTCGCCCATGGTTCCGACGTGACCGAGCAGGTGCTCGCGCGGCGCGAGGTCGAACGGCTGCTCGCCGAGACCGAGCGTCTCCTCGCCGAGAGCGAGAGCGCGCGTGCCGACGCCGAGGCAGCGAACCGAGCGAAGAGCGACTTCCTCGCGACGATGTCCCACGAGCTGCGCACTCCCCTCAACGCGATCGGGGGATACGCGGAGCTGATGGAGATGGGGATCCGCGGTCCGGTGACCCAGCAGCAGAGCGAGGACCTGCGCCGCATCCAGGCGAGCCAGCTGCACCTGCTGCGGCTCGTCAACGAGGTGCTGAACTACGCCCGCATCGAGACGGGGACAGTGCACTACGACCTCGCCGACGTCCCGCTGGCGGCGGTGATCGCCTCGGTCGAGCCGCTCGTCGCGCCGCAGCTCGCGGCGAAGGGACTGGCCTTCGTCGTGACGCCATGCCTCCCGACGCCCGTTGCCCGCGCCGACCGCGAGAAGCTGCGGCAGGTGCTCCTCAACCTGCTGTCGAACGCGGTGAAGTTCACCGATCGCGGGGGGCGGGTCGAGGTGTTCTGCGGTGCGGAGGACGGCCGGGTCGCGGTGAGCGTGCGCGACACCGGGATCGGCATCGCGACCGAGGAGCTGACGCGCGTGTTCGAGCCGTTCGTCCAGGTGAACGCGAGCCTGACGCGCACGCACGAGGGGACCGGGCTCGGGCTGGCGATCAGCCGCGACCTCGCCCGCGGGATGGGTGGCGACCTGGTCGCCGAGAGCGTCGCCGGCGCGGGGAGCACCTTCACGGTGACGCTCCCGCGGGCGGACCGTTAGGCGCAGCGGCAGCGAAACGGCGAGGAGATCCTGTGCGAGTGTTCGAAACAGCGAGAGCCGGTCACGAGACTGCTGAGTGTTCGACGCAGCGAGAGTCGGTCACGAGACTGCTGAGTGGTCGACGCAGCGAGAGCCGGTCACGAGAAACCCCTGGCTGTTTCGAAACACCCGGTCATTTCGTATCCGACTCTCGCTGCTTCGAAAGCTCGGTCGTTTCGTATCCGACTCTCGCTACTTCGAAACACCGGTCCTTTCGTCCCCGCCTCTCTCTGCTTCGAAACACCCAGTCGTTTCGTCCCCGCCTCTCCCTGCTTCGAAAACTCGCCCGTCCCCTCACCGGACAATCGCCGCGATCATCGTGAACCCGAGCCCCGCCACCCCGATGATCGTCTCGGCCACTGTCCATGTCGCCAGTGTCTGCGGGACGCTCATGTCGAAGTATTCCTTGATCAGCCAGAAGCCGGAGTCGTTGACGTGCGACAGCAGCAGCGATCCGGCGCCAGTGGCGATGACGAGGAGCTCGGGGCTGGTGCCGGGGACGAGGAGGGCGATCGGGGCGACGATGCCGGCGGCCGTCGTCATCGCGACCGTCGCGGAGCCGGTGGCGACGCGGATCAGGGCGGCGATCGTCCAGGCGAGCAGCAGCGGTGATGCGTGCGAGGTCGTCGCGACGCCGGCGATGGCGGTGCCGACGCCGCTCGCCAGCAACACCTTGTTGAAGCCCCCGCCGGCGCCGATGACGAGGATGATCGCGGCGGTCGGGGCGAGGCAGTCGTTGGTGAACTTGAGGATCTCGCCGCGGGTGAAGCCCTGGCGGGCGCCTAACGTCCAGAAGGACACCAGCAGCGCGATCAGCAACGCAACGATCGGGCTGCCCGTGACGTCGAGGGTGCGGCGCAGCGGGCTGCCGGCGCCCGACGTCAGGTCGGCGGCGCTCGCCGCGATCATCAGGATGACGGGGATGAGCACCGTGAACACCGACACCGCGAACGAAGGCATCGTCTTCGGCGGGGTCCCCTCGAGGATCGAGGCCATCGGGTTGTCGCGCACCAGCTTCACCCGCGGCGCGACCCAGGCGGCGTAGACGGGACCGGCGAGCGCCGCGGTCGGGAGGCCGATGAGCAGCGACCAGAGGATCGTCTTTCCGACGTCGGCGTGGTAGGCACCGACGGCGAGCATCGCGGCCGGGTGGGGTGGCACCATCCCGTGGACCACCGACAGGCCGGCGACCAGCGGGATCCCGATCTTCACCAGGGAGAGCCCCGTCCGCCGGGCGATCGTGAACACCAGCGGGATCAGCAGGACGAACCCGACCTGGAAGAACACCGGGATCCCGACGATGAAGGCGACGAACATGATCGCCCAGTGGACGCGTTGCTCGCCGAAGCGGGCGATCAGCGTCGTCGCGATCCGCGTCGCGCCCCCCGACTCGGCCATCATCTTCCCGAGCATCGTCCCCAGCCCGACGACGACGGCGATGAAGCCGAGCGCGGTGCCGACGCCCTCCTGGAAGGCGCCGACGACGGCGCCTAACGGCATGCCGGCGGCGGCGCCGAGGAGGAGGGAGACGACGACGAGGGCGACGAAGGGGTGGACGCGGAAGCGGGCGATGAGGAGGATGAGGGCGACGACCGCGCCGGCGGCGAGGAGGAGGAGCCGGGCGTCGTGCGTCATTCGCGTCCCTCGCTCGCACGCCGGATGCGCGCGGCGATGTCATCGACGATGACGTCGGGGGCGCGCTCGTTGTCCCAGGTCCACGCCCGCTCGTCGGCATCCGGGGGCTCGAGGGTGGCGAGCTGGCTGTCGAGGAGCGAGGGTGGCATGTAGTGGCCGGAGCGGTGCTCGAGCCGGTCGGCGATGACCGGACGCGGCGCGGTGAGGAGGATGAACTGCACCGCTGGATCGGCGGCGCGGAAGACGTCGCGGTAGGCCCGCTTCAGCACCGAGGCGGCGACGACGAGCCCACGGTCTTCACGACGCGCCTCGGCGATGCGCGCGGCGAGGGCGTCGAGCCAGCCCGCACGGTCGTCGTCGTCGAGCGGGACACCGGCCGCCATCTTCGCGACGTTCGCGGGGGGATGAAACTCGTCTCCCTCGACGAACGCGGTGCCTAACATTCGAGCGAGCCGCGAGCCGATCAGGGTCTTACCGGCACCGGCGACCCCCATCACGACGTAGCGGCCGGTGTGCGGGATCACTCGCTCGCGCTCAGGCGACGGGGAGGAGCAGGTCCGCCGCGTCGTAGCGCGGGTTGTTCACCTTCGGCGAGATGCGCTCGGCGACCAGCGTCTCCATCGCGTACGGTTCCTTCTCGAGCAGGGCGTGGACCGCTGCGCTGTCGGTGAGGTCGGGGTCGAGCCAGCGCTCATACTGTTCGGGGGCGAGGACGCGCGCCATTCGATGATGGAGCCGCGAGTACCAGTCATCCGCCGGGGCGACGAGCACCGTGCAGCTCCAGATTTCCGCGTCGTCGGGGGTCTCGCCCGACCAGCGATCCCAGAGCCCGGCCATCGCGAAGGGAAGGCCGTCGGGGCGGCGGACGCGGTGCGGGATCTTCGCTCCCTTCGCGCCCGTCCACTCGATCATCCCATCGACGATGACGAGGCAGCGCTGCCGCTGCCAGGGACGGCGGAACGTCGCCGCGCTGCTCGCCCGCTCGATGCGC
>DASSZC010000157.1:0-2337 GCA_035702925.1 Gemmatimonadaceae bacterium
CCCCGGGCGCGTCTGATCCTCGCCGGGTCGGGTGAGCCGGATTATACCCGCGAGCTCGAGGCGCGGGTCGTGCAAAAGGGGGTTGGGCAGTCGGTGCAGTTCACCGGATTCGTGACCGGCGCCGACAAGGCACACTGGCTCGCCGAGGCAGATGTCTTCGTGCTGCCGTCGTACCACGAAAACTTCGGCGTTGCGGCGCTCGAGGCGATCGCATCCGGGATACCGGCTGTAGTCAGCCCCGACGTGCAGCTCGGCCCGGTCGTGCGGGATTACGGATTGGGCGCCGTGGCCCCGCGCGACCCCGCGGCTCTCGCATCAGGTATTCTTGCAGTTCTCGGTGATGTGGCGCTTCGCCAGCGTTGCGCCACCGAAGGCCCGGCTGTCGTCAACTCGCTCTTCTCGCCCGAAGTGATCGGGCCTCAGCTTCGCGCGATGTACGAGCTCGCGCGCTCTCGTTCGACGACCTAACGGTATTCTGCCATGTACATCATCGGGATCAACGCCTACCACGCCGACGTCTCCGCCGTCCTCCTCAAGGACGGCCAGCTCATCGCGGCGGTGGAGGAAGAGCGCTTCCGCCGCATCAAGCACTGGGCGGGGTTCCCGACGCTCTCGATCAAGAAGCTGCTCGAGATGGGAGGGATCACCGGCGCCGACGTCTCGCACGTCGCGATCAGCCGCGACCCGAAGGCCAACCTGGTGAAGAAGGGGATGTTCGCCCTCCAGAAGCGCCCCGACCTCAAGCTGATCCTCGACCGCGTCAAGAACGCGCGGAAGGTGCGTGACCTGCACGGCCCGCTCGCCGCCGCGTTAGGCGTGCCGCAGGATGACCTCCCGAAGGTCCACTACGTCGAACACCACCCGTCGCACCTGGCGAGCGCGTTCTTCGTCTCGCCCTTCGACGATGCAGCGCTCTGCGCGATCGACGGCTTCGGCGACTTCGTCAGCACCTCGCTGGCGACGGGGAAGGGGAACCAGATCGACGTCATCGACAAGGTGTACTTCCCGCACTCGCTCGGGATGCTCTACACGGCGATCACCCAGTACCTCGGCTTTTACGGCTTCGGCGACGAGTTCAAGGTCATGGGGCTGGCCCCGTACGGCAAGCCGACCTACGTCGACAAGATCTCCCAGCTCGTCCGCCTCACCGACGACGGCTTGTTCGAGCTCGAGCTCGACTACTTCCGCCACTGGAACGAGGGCGTCGAGATGGAGTGGGACGAGGGCTATCCGACGTTAGGCAAGGTCTTCACCCCGGCGCTCGAGGAGCTGCTCGGCCCGGCGCGGCAGCCGAGCGACAAGCTGCTGCCGATGCACGAGGACTTCGCGCACTCGCTGCAGATCGTCTACGAGAACTGCGCCTTCCACATCCTCAACGGCCTCTACGAGCGGACGAAGAACCCGCGGCTGTGCATGGCCGGCGGCTGCGCGATGAACTCGGTCGCCAACGGCAAGATCCGCGAGCGGACGCCGTTCAAGGAGGTCTACATCCAGCCGGCGTCGGCGGACAACGGCACCGCGTTAGGCGCGGCCTACTGGGTGTGGAACCAGGAGCTGAAGGGCTCGCGCGGCTTCACGATGGAGCACGGCTACTGGGGTCCCGAGCACACCGAGGAGGAGGTGTTCCCGATCCTCGACAAGCGCGACGACGAGCAGTGGGACTACGCGGTCGAGCACTTCGCCAGCTCGCTCGAGACGGCGAAGGCGACGGCGAAGGCGATCAACGACGGGCTGGTCGTCGGCTGGTACCAGGGGCGGATGGAGTGGGGGGCCCGCGCGTTAGGCAACCGCAGCATCGTCGCCGACCCGCGCCGCGCGGACATGCGCGAGCTGATCAACACCAAGATCAAGTTCCGCGAGAAGTTCCGCCCCTTCGCGCCCTCGGTCGCCCTCGAGGCGCTCGACCAGTACTTCGACGGCGCGGTGCACGACCCGTTCATTCTCCAGGTCTATCCGGTGAAGGAGGAGAAGCGGGCGGTCATCCCCGCCGTGACGCACGTCGACGGGAGCGGGCGGCTGCAGACGGTGAGCGCGAAGACCAACCCGCGCTACTACCAGTTGATCAAGGAGTTCGAGAAGCTGAGCGGGGTGCCGATCGTGCTCAACACGAGCTTCAACGAGAACGAGCCGATCGTCGAGACCCCCGCGCAGGCGCTCGACTGCTTCCTCCGCACGCGGATGGACGTGATCGTGCTGAACGACACGATGATCCGGCGCGTCCCGGCGGCGAAGGCGAGCGCGGCGCGCTGAGTGACCTCGCTGTCCGGCTGGATCCGGCAGCTTTCGGGGGAGGCGGGACGACGGCTCAAGGCGGTCGGCTTCGGCGCGTTCAGCGCC
>DASSZC010000170.1:0-3063 GCA_035702925.1 Gemmatimonadaceae bacterium
TCGAACTCCTCGCGGTTGTAGGCGATGCCGCCGCCGGTGCCGCCTAACGTGAACGACGGGCGGATGATCGCCGGGTAGCTGGTGGTCTTCACCAGCTCGAGTGCCTCGTCCCAGCTCTTCGCGATCCCGCCCTGCGGAACCGCGAGCCCGATCTTCTTCATCGCCTCGCCGAAGAGGCGGCGATCCTCGGCGATGGCGATCGCCTTCGCGCTCGCCCCGATGAGCTCCACCCCGTACTTCTCGAGGACGCCGTTCTGCGCCAGCTCCATCGCGACGTTGAGCGCGGTCTGGCCGCCCATCGTCGGGAGCAGCGCGTCGGGACGCTCGCGCTCGATCACCTTCTCGACGTACTCGGCGGTCACCGGCTCGACGTAGGTCCGATCCGCGAATTCGGGATCGGTCATGATCGTCGCCGGATTCGAGTTGATCAGGATGACCTCGAAGCCGTCCTCGCGCAGGGCGCGCGCGGCCTGGGTGCCGGAGTAATCGAACTCCGCGGCCTGCCCGATGATGATCGGGCCGGAGCCGATGAGAAGGATTCGGTGAAGGTCAGCGCGCCGGGGCATTTATCAGGTCCGCAATGATATCGTCACAGGAGAGCGCCGGGGTCCACCCCGTCGCATCGCGCAGCTTCGTCGAGTCGCCGACGAGCCACGGTACTTCCACCCGCCGGAGGAGCGCGGGGTCCACTACGAGTTCCGCCTTGGCGCCGACAGCGGCGAGGACGTTCGACGCGAGGTCGCGCACGCGCTGGCCGATTCCGCTGCAGACGTTGTACACCTCGCCCTCGACACCGCGTTCGACCAGAAGAAGATATGCACGGACAACGTCCCGCACATGGAGGAAGTCGCGGACGGTCTCGGCGTTGCCGACGCTGAGGTACGGCGGCCCCCCGGCGCGGATCGAGCGGGCGCGGCGGACGAGGGCCGGGAGGAGGAAGTGCTCCGCCTGCCCGGCGCCGCTGTGGTTGAAGCTCCGGGTCCCGATCACCCGCACGCCCTCACTGCGGGCCGCTTCGAGGGCGATGATCTCCTGGGCGGCCTTCGACGCCGCGTAGACGGTGACCGGCGCCTGCGGGTCGGTTTCCACCCGGGGCCGGCCCACCGCTCCGATGCCATACTGCTCGGCGCTGCCGACGACCAGCACGGTGGGGTCGATCTCGCCGGCGCGCTTGCGCGTTCGCACCTCGTGCATCAGTCTCGCGGCGCCGAGCACGTTGATCTCCTGCGTCAGCACGGGCTCGCCCTGCGCATGGGGGACGAAGGTCACCCCGGCGAGATGGAAGATCGCGTCCGGGCGGCTCGTGGCGACCGCTCGGGCGACGTCTTCCTGGCTGCGGATGTCGGCGAGAAGCCAGCGGACCGCGCGCCGCTCCTCATCGGTGAGGATGCCGTCGGGCGGCTGCGCCGCGACCCCTGCACCAACGACGTCCCACCCATCAGCGAGCAGTGCACGGCACAGCCACTGACCGACGAAGCCCGATGCGCCGGTGATCAGCGCGTGGCGCGAGGGGCGCGGCGCGGTCACCGCTGCGCGCGCGTGGCCGCTGCGGCGCCGTGCCCCGCGGCGCGATGCCGCGCGAGGTCGGCATCGTACATCATCGCCACCAGTTCCTTGAACCCGACCTTCGGCTCCCAGCCCAGCGCACGCTTGGCCTTCGAGGGGTCAGCGACGAGGAGGTCGACTTCAGCGGGGCGCATGAACTTCTCGTCGAAGACGACGTGCTCCTGCCAGTCGAGGCCCGCGCACTCGAAGGCGACCTCGCAGAGCTGGCGCACGGACCACGTTTCGCCGGTGCCGACGACGTAGTCATCGGGCTCGTCTTCCTGGAGCATCCGCCACATCGCGTCGACGTAATCGCCGGCGAAACCCCAGTCGCGGCGCGCGTCGAGATTGCCGAGGTGGAGCTGCTTCTGGTATCCCAGCTTGATGCGAGCGACGCCGTCGGTGACCTTGCGCGTGACGAACTCGAGACCACGGCGGGGGCTCTCGTGATTGAAGAGGATCCCGGACACCGCGTAGAGGCCGAAGCTTTCGCGGTAGTTGACGGTGATCCAGTGCCCGTAGACCTTGGCCACGCCATAGGGGGAGCGCGGGTAGAACGGCGTGCTCTCGCGCTGCGGCGTCTCGACCACCTGGCCGAACATCTCGCTCGAGCTGGCCTGGTAGAAGCGCGCCTTCGGAGCCGCCTTGCGCATCGCCTCGAGGACGCGCGTCACGCCTAACGCGGTGAACTCGCCGGTGAGGACGGGCTGGTTCCACGAGGTCTGGACGAAGCTCTGCGCGGCGAGGTTGTAGATCTCGTCCGGCTTGCAGGCCTCCATCGCGTCGACGAGCGAATGCTGGTCGAGGAGGTCGGCGGAGAGCAGCTCGACCTGGTCGACGAGATGGCTGATGCGCTCGTACGGGGTCGTCGAGCTGCGGCGGACGATGCCGACGACGCGGTATCCCTTGGCGAGGAGGAGCTCGGCGAGGTAGGAGCCATCCTGGCCCGTGATGCCGGTGATCAGCGCGGTGCGGGTGCTAGGCACGATGTTGTTGCGTTGCAGAGTGAGCGGGGCGGCCGGGGATGCCGGCTGTTGGCGTCAAGACTTCACGACGTGAAAAAGGGGAGCTAGACAATAGCTCCCCTTTCCATCACCGCGAAGAGCGAAGGAGCGTCAGGCGACGCGCGGAGCGCGTGGCGCACGCGTGACCTTGTTCGCGGCCATGCAGCGGGTGCAGACCTTCACCTTCGTGATCTTGCCGTCGACGACCGTCCGCATGACCTGGAGGTTCGGCTTCCAGGTGCGGCGGGTCTTGTTGTTCGCGTGCGAGACGTTGTTCCCGAAGGCGACGCCCTTGTCGCACGAGAAGCAGCGATTGCGTTGAATGGCGGCCATCGGTCAGCCCTCGATCAGTTCGATGCGCGCCAGGTCGGCGCCGTCACCCTTGCGGTGACCGGTCTTGAGGATGCGGGTATAGCCACCCTTCCGGTTGGCGAACTTCGGCCCGATCTCCTGAAACAGCTTGTCGGCAACGGCGCGCTGCTGAACGTGCACCCCGGCGAGGCGACGCGCGTGG
>DASSZC010000277.1:0-2642 GCA_035702925.1 Gemmatimonadaceae bacterium
CGGCGAGAGGGGCCGCGACCAGCGTCAGGCTCACTTCGCGGGCGATCAGTTCGACGACGAGGAGCATCGCGGCGAGAACGATCGCGGCGCAGGAGAGCGCCGGGCCAAGCCCGGTCACGGGCGCCTGGCCGACCGCGCGCGCCAGCTCGATCAACCCCACCCCGTGCGCGACCACTCCGAGCGTCAGGACCGCCAGCACGCCGCGCAGCGGCGCGCGGATCGGGCGCGCGAAAGGCGCCGCGGCCAGGGCCGCGGCGCCGAGATAGCAGGTAGTGGCGATAAAGTGGGCGATCGCTGTCATGGCGCTCGCCCGGAATCTAACCTCTGCGACTACGGCATCCTAGCTGAGAGCTGGGTGCGCGCGCCCTCGAGGATGGCGGGGTTCCGCTGGCCGCTCACGACGAGCGTCGTCGTCTTCGCACCGACGCGAACGGCGTGCGCGACGGCGATGAGCTCAGCGGGCAGGTGGTCGCCTTCCTCGGTCTTCGTTCGCTCTCGATAGACGTGGAATTCATCGCCAAGCTTGACCCCGACATCCGTTCCGACCGCGACGATCAGGTAGCTCTGCAGCGTGGCGAGCGAGGGATTGCCCTTGATCCAGGCGATTTTCGCCGTCGGTCCCAGCTCGATCGGTGTCAGCGGCGCCGCCGGGGGCGAGACGAACTTCTCGAGGGTCATGATGTTCTGACCGATCTCGATGTCCTCGAACTGCCGCACGATCCGGGCGATCGTCGCATCGCCGTTGCTCGGCTGCTCGACGGTCAGGATCCCAGTCGGGATGACGATCTGCCCGACGCCGGGAATGTCCGGCCCGAGCTTGTACGTCAGGTAGCGGTCGCCGATCGCCGGGATGCTCTCGGCGGGGACGCGGATGTAGATCCGCTCCTCGTTCTGCATGAAGCTGCGTTCGTGCGAGATCGCGACACCCGGCATCTCGGTGGTGCCGAGGATCCGGCCCGTCCGCTTGCGGGGATAGTCGCCGATGACGAAGGGCGCGGAGTAATACTCCCCGGCGCGGACCGCCGGTGCCTCGTCGATCATCGTCCCGTTCGAGCGCTGGGCGGCAATCGCCCGGCGGCGCGAGGGGCGCTTGAACATCGTCGGCCCGGTAGCTTCGACCGGCGCTTCGGAGATCCCCGAGTCCGACGGTGTCACCTCGGCGACGACCCCGGGCTCACCCGCGCCGGCACCGGGGATGCGCAGCACTTCCCCGGGATAGATCCAGTGCGGATCCTCGACGACGTCGGTGTTGATGCGATAGATCTCGGGCCAGAGGAACGGGTCGCCGAGATAGACGCGAGCCAGATCCCAGAGCGTGTCGCCAGTCTTCACGGTGTGCGTCGCGGGACGCGCCGTGGAGTCGGGCTGCTGCGCGCGAGCGATCCCCGGTGCGCAGAGCGCCACACCGAGAGCGATCAAACACCAGGGAGCGCGGAAATGCGCTCGGCTCAGACTGCGCGAAGACTGTGACGTCATGAACGATTGCCGACAGGTTGAGGCCCCCGGGACCACGGAGCCATGCACAGGATCGGCCATGGGCCGAAGCTCGCTATCGGGATGACGCCGTTCGCGGAACAAGGTAACGCCGTACCGCTGTGTGACATCCCGCAACGAACACCGCCGGCCGCCTTGCAGGCGGCCGGCGGCATCGATCCCGGTTCGTGACGACCGATCGTCAGAACGGCAGGTCGTCGTCCTCGTCGTTGAGGGCGCCGGGGAAGTCCTCGAAGTCCTCCCCACCCGGCTTCGTCGTGGCGGTCTTTGCCGCCGCTGGCGCCGACCGCGCGCGCGGAGGCGCGGAGCTCTCGCCGTCGAAGTCGCCGCCGCCCGACCGGCTGCTGAGCATGATCAGCTCACGCACGTTGATCTCCGTGCTGTAGCGGGTCTGCCCCTCCTTGTCCTGCCACTGGCGGTACTCGATGCGACCTTCGATGTAGAGCTTGTCGCCCTTCTTCACGTACTTCTCGACGATGTCGGCGAGCTGAGAGGTCTTCGTGTTCCAGACCACGCAGCGATGCCACTCCGTCTTCTCCTGGCGATCTCCCGCCGGCCCGTTCCACGAACGGCTCGTTGCGAGAGAGAACGTCGCCACTCGATTTCCGCCGCTGGTCGAGCGCACCTCGGGATCGTTCCCGAGGTTTCCGATCAGCGTCACCTTGTTCAAGCTCCGGCTCACAAAATCCTCCTGGGCGAGGGAATGTTCTCGCCGCGCATAATATGGCTGCGCCCGATCGGACGCGCAAACAATTCACTTCCAACAGGGCCAATCAGATTCGGGGCGCCGCCGGATGCGCAGTGCTCACTCGGCGAGCCGCGCCCGCAGGATCAGCGCATCCTCGACCGGCTCACGATAGTACCGCTTCCGCCGCCCAACCATCCCGAACCCGCGCGATTCGTACAGCGCGCGGGCGGCTGCATTCGCCTCTCGTACCTCGAGGTGCATCACCACGCAGCCAGCGGCCCGCGCGTCGGACAGCGCGCGGTCCAACAGCGCCGCGCCGATTCCCTGCCCGCGCATCGCCGGAACGACGGCGAGGTTTGCCAGCTCCGCCTCATCGATCACGCACCACGACACCGCATAGCCGACGACCGACTCGCCGGACAGCGCGATGTGAAAATTGATTCGTTCTTCGTTCAGCGCC
>DASSZC010000388.1:0-2178 GCA_035702925.1 Gemmatimonadaceae bacterium
AGTGCAGATCTCCCTCCCGCTCTTCGATGGCCTGCGCCGCGAGGGGCGGCTCGAGGAGCAGCGCGCGGTGACGAGCGAGGTGGACGTCCGGCGCCGCGACCTGCGCGAGCAGGCCGGTGTTGACGTCCGCTCGGCGCTGCTCGACCTCGGCGCGGCCCGCGAGCAGGTGGACGCCGCACGCGAGCGGCTGCGCCTCGCCGAGCAGGAGGTGTCGCAGGCCCGCGAGCGCTTCGCGGCCGGGGTCGGCGGCAACGCCGACGTCGTCACCGCGTCGTTAGGCCTCACGGCGGCGCGCAACCAGCTGCTCGACGCGCTGACGCTGTTCCAGTCGGCGCGCGTCTCGCTCGCCCGCGCCGAAGGGGGCGCGGCCGGGATCCGGTAGAAGTCGTCGTGCATCGGCAGTCCTTCATCTCTTCTCTTCGCAACTGATCGCCGTTATGGCCAACCGCAAGCGCATCATCCCGATCATCGCCATCCTCGTCCTCGCCGGGCTGTTCTGGTTCGGGAAGCAGTGGTGGTACGGCCGTGCCCACGAGTCCACCGACAACGCGCAGGTGGACGGGCACCTCGTCCCGGTGCTCGCCAAGGTCGGGGGCTACGTCAGCGCGGTCGCCGTCCAGGAGAACGACAGCGTGAAGGAGGGGCAGGTCCTCGCCCGTATCGACAGCTCCGAGTACGCGGTTCGCCTGCAGCAGGCGAACGCCGAGCTGGCGGCGGCGCGCGCGGCGGCCGGGTCGAACGGCGGCGCTGGAGGCCAGGCGCAGGCGCAGGTCGCCGCGGCGGCCGGGCAGCAGGGGGCGCTGCAGTCGCAGATCGTCGCCGCGCGCGCGGCGCGCGACAAGGCGGTGGCCGATCTCGGCCGCATGCGCGAGCTCGCGGCGAAGCAGATCATCTCCTCGCAGCAGCTCGACGCCGCGGTCGCCGCGGCTGACGCGGCGGCGGCGAACCTGCAGGGGCTCGAGCGCTCGGCGGGGGCGGCGGGAGCGACGGTGGCGAGCGCGGAGGCGGGGGTGCGGCTGGCGCAGGCGCGGCTCGCCGGCGCCGAAGCGGCGGTGTCGAACGCAAAGCTGCAGCTCGAGTACACGCGGGTGAGCGCGCCGGCGTCGGGGACGGTGTCGAAGAAGCAGGTCGAGGTCGGGCAGCTCGTCCAGCCGGGGCAGCCGCTGATGACGATCGTCAGCGACACGGGCACGTACGTCACGGCGAACTTCAAGGAGACGCAGCTCGGCGACATCCGCGTCGGCGAGCCGGTGGACATCGAGGTCGATGCCTACGGGTGCACGGCGAAGGGGAAGGTCGCGAGCGTGAGCGCGGCGACGGGGGCGAAGTTCGCGCTGCTGCCGCCGGACAACGCGACCGGCAACTTCACGAAGGTCGTGCAGCGGATCCCGGTGCGGATCGCGGTGGTGAAGACCTGCTCGGCGACGCAGCCGCTGCGTCCCGGGATGTCGGTCAACGTGCACGTCGCGACGAAGTAGGATCGCATGGCGACGGCGGCCGCACCGGTCGGAGTTGCCAGGCACCACGCGAGCGACGACCGGTATCGCTACAAGTACCTGATCGCGATATCGGTCACGCTCGCCGCGGTGCTCGAGCTGATCGACACGTCGATCGTCAACGTCGCGATCCCCCACATGATGGGGAACCTCGGCGCGACGCTGGACGAGATCGCCTGGGTGTCGACCGGGTACATCATCGCCAACGTGATCGTGATCCCGCTGTCGGCGTGGCTGTCGGCGCACTTCGGGCGCAAGCGCTACCTGACCGGGTCGATCATGCTGTTCGTGATCTCGTCGTTCTTCTGCGGCGCGGCCCATTCGTTGGGCGCGCTGGTGTTCTGGCGGGTGATCCAGGGGATCGGCGGCGGGGCGCTGCTGTCGACGGCGCAGTCGACGCTCTACGAATCGTTCCCCCCCGAGGAAGCGGGGGTCGGGATGGCGATCTTCGGGATGGGAGTGATGGTCGGTCCGACCATCGGCCCGACGCTCGGCGGGTGGATCACCGACAACTACAGCTGGCCGTGGATCTTCTACATCAACGTCCCGCTCGGGATCGCGGCGGCGATCATGACCTTCCTCTACGTGCCTAACGCGGAGCACCAGGAGAAGGCGGAGACGATCGACTTCTGGGGGATCCTGCTGCTCGCCCTCGGGATCGGGTCGCTGCAGTGGATGCTCG
>DASSZC010000072.1:0-3361 GCA_035702925.1 Gemmatimonadaceae bacterium
TTCGGCGAGAACCCGCTCGCGGTGATCGACCGGACCAAGGCGAAGATGAAGGAGGTCGAGCAGTCGCTGCCGCCGGGGGTGGTCTTCGTGAGCGGCTACGACCGTTCGGGGCTGATCCACCGCGCGATCGCGACGCTGCGCGAGAAGCTCGTCGAGGAATCGATCATCGTCGCCCTCGTCGCGCTGCTCTTCCTGCTTCACGGGAGCAGCGCGCTGGTCGCGATCCTGACGCTGCCGATCGGGATCCTGATGGCGTTCCTCTCGATGCGGCTGCTCGGGCTCACCGCCAACATCATGAGCCTCGGCGGATTCGCGATCGCGATCGGCGCGATGATCGACGCGGCGATCGTGATGGTGGAGAACCTCCACAAGCACATCGAACGCAACGAGCGTGAAGGGGGCACGCGCGATCACTGGACGATCGTGATCGAGTCGGCGAAGGAGGTCGGGCCGTCGCTGTTCGTCTCGCTGCTCGTCATAACGCTTTCCTTCGTGCCGGTGTTCGCGCTCGAGGCGCAGGAGGGGCGGCTCTTTCACCCGCTCGCCTGGACGAAGACGCTGGCGATGGCCGCGGCGGCGCTGTTGTCGGTGACGCTCGTGCCGGTGATGATGGGATTGTTCGTGCGGCGCGGGGTGAAGCCCGAATCGGCAAATCCCGTCAGCCGGATGCTCGTGCGCGGCTACCGCCCGGTGATCCGCTGGGTGCTGCGCCACCGCTGGCCGACCGTGGGCGTCGCGGGTGTCGTGCTCCTGCTCACGCTCATTCCCTGGCTGCGGCTCGGCAGCGAGTTCATGCCCCCGCTCAACGAAGGGAGCGTGATGGACATGCCATCGCTCTTCCCGGGGATCGGGAGTGCGCAGGCGAAGCAGATTCTCCGGCAGCGCGACTCGATCATGGCGGCGATTCCCGAAGTGGAGATGGTGCTGGGCAAGATCGGGCGCGCCGAGACGGCGACGGACATGGCGCCGATGTCGATGATCGAGACGACGGTGATCCTCAAGCCGGAGGACGAGTGGCGGAAGGGAGTGAGCCACGACTCGCTGGTGAGCGAGCTCAATGCACGCGTGCGCACTCCGGGGGTCGCGAACATGTGGTCGATGCCGATCAAGAACCGCCTCGACATGCTGGCGACCGGGATCAAGACGCCGGTCGGGATAAAGCTGTTCGGGCCGAGCCTCGACACCCTCGACCGGTTAGGCAAGGAGATCGAGATGCTGCTGCCGTCGGTCCGCGGTACCAATGCCGTGTTCGCCGAGCGGTCGGTGGGGGGACGGTACGTGAAGGTCGCGGTGGATCGCGCCGCCGCGGCGCGATATGGCCTGACGGTGGACGAGATCCAG
This sequence comes from Gemmatimonadaceae bacterium, assembly GCA_035702925.1. Classification (GTDB taxonomy): domain Bacteria; phylum Gemmatimonadota; class Gemmatimonadetes; order Gemmatimonadales; family Gemmatimonadaceae; genus JABFXC01. Next base: position 1,342 of record DASSZC010000072.1, read on the forward strand.
ATGACGCTGGCGACCGCGGCCGGGGGGATGGACGCCGGGCAGGTGATCGCGGGGCGCGACCGGTACTCGGTGCTCGTGCGCTATCCGCGCGAGCTACGCGACGACCCGGCGAAGCTGCGCGACGTCCTCGTGGCGACGCCGAGCGGGGCGCAGGTCGCGCTCGGCGAACTGGCGCGGATCGACATCGTGCGCGGGTCGACGCTGATCAAGTCGGAGAACGCGGCGCTCACCGACATCGTCTACGTCGACGTGCGCGGACGTGACGTCGGGAGCTATGTCGGCGAAGCGCGGGCGCTTCTCGAGCGGAAGCTGACGCTGCCGGCGGGATACCGCCTCGAGTGGTCGGGGCAGTTCGAGGCGATGCAGCGGGCAGGAAAGCGGCTGCGGGTGGTGGTGCCGATCACCCTCGCCGTGATCTTCCTGCTGCTCTACGCGAACTTCCGGAGCATCGGGGAGAGCGCGATGGTGATGCTGTCGCTCCCCTTCGCGCTGGTCGGCGGGGTGTGGCTGATGTGGGTCCTCGGCTACAACCAGAGCGTGGCGACCTGGATCGGCTTCATCGCGCTGGCGGGGGTGGCGGCCGAGACGGGGATCGTGATGCTGCTCTACCTCGACCACGCGTTAGGCGAGCGGCGGCTGGCGGGTACGGTACGGGGGCGCGATGATGTCGACGCCGCGGTCGAGTATGGCGCGGTGGAGCGCGTCAGGCCGAAGATGATGACGGTGACCGCGATCATGGCCGGGCTGGTGCCGATCCTGTGGAGCCAGGGGACTGGTGCCGACGTGATGAAGCGCATCGCGGCGCCGATGGTCGGCGGGATGGTGAGCAGCACGATCCTGACGCTGGTGGTGATTCCGGCGGTGTACTCATTGTGGAAGGAGCGCGGATTGAAGGGTGATCGTGCAGGGGTGAAAGCATGAGCGAGCACCGCCACAGCGGCCATGAGGGCCATGAGGGCCATGAGGGCCATGAGGGCCATGAGGGCCACGAGGGTCATGCTGGTCATCACGCCCATGCGGTACACGACCGGCACGCCGGCCACAGCGTGGCGATGTTCCGCGACAAGTTCTGGCTGTCGCTCGCCCTGACGATCCCGACGCTCGTCTGGGGGCACATGCTCCAGCGAGCGTTAGGCTACACGGCGCCGCATTTCCCCGGATCGATGTGGATCCCCGCCGTGTTCGGGACGGCGGTGTTCCTCTACGGGGGATGGGTGTTCATCCGCGGCGCGATCAACGAGCTTCGCGATCGCCTGCCCGGGATGATGACGCTGATCGCCCTGGCGATCTCGGTCGCCTTCGTCTTCAGCGCCGTCGTCGCCCTTGGCTATCCAGGGATGCCGCTCTGGGAGGAGCTGTCGACGCTCGTCGTGATCATGCTGCTCGGGCACTGGATCGAGATGCGCTCGGTGTTCCAGGCGCAGGGTGCCCTCAAGGAGCTGGCGCGGCTGCTGCCGAACAGCGCGGTGCGCGTTGTCGGCGAGCGCACCGAGGAGGTGCCGATCAGCGACCTGCGCGACGGTGACGTCGTCCTCGTGCGGCCGGGGGCGAGCGTGCCCGCGGACGGGGTCGTCCGCGACGGGCGAAGCGCGGTGAACGAAGCGCTGATCACCGGCGAATCGACCCCTTCGGAGAAGAAGCCCGGCGACAAGGTGATCGCCGGGACGGCGAATGGGTCCGGGTCGCTGCGAGTCGAGGTGACCGGTACCGGAGAGCACACGGCGCTCGCCCGGATCATGCGCCTCGTCGAGACGGCCCAGGGATCGCGATCGCGTGCCCAGGCGCTGGCCGATCGCGCGGCGTTCATCCTCACCCTCGTCGCGCTCGGCGCCGCGGTCGTCACGCTGATTGCATGGCTCGTCCTCCGGCCAGGCCATCCCGAGTTCGCGATCGAGCGGGTCGTGACTGTCCTCGTCATCGCCTGCCCGCACGCGCTCGGCCTGGCTATCCCGCTCGTCATCGCGATCTCGACGACGCTCGGCGCGCGCAACGGGCTTCTCGTCCGCGATCGCCGCGGACT
>DASSZC010000547.1:0-2972 GCA_035702925.1 Gemmatimonadaceae bacterium
GCAGGTACGCGGCAACCGCGTCGCTGCTCGTCGTCAGCAGCACGAGCGCGCCAACCGCCAGCGGGCCGCTGCCATCGCGCAGGCGGATGAGGCGGCGATAGAGGTTGAGCAGCGACGACGGGTCGCGGTCCTGCGCCGCGACCGTCGTCTTGGTCGAATCAGCCTGCAACACCTCCCACGGTTTGCCACGGGTGAAGCCGGCGGCGTGCGAGCGGTCCCACTGCATCGGGGTGCGGAGGCGCGGGTCCGGCTTGTCCCCAGTCATCCCGATCTCCTCGCCGTAGTAGACGAAGGGCGTTCCGGGCATCGTCATCAACAGCACCGCGGCGACGCGAGCGCGGGCGCGGTCGCCGCCGAGCTTCGTCATCGTCCGCGGCTGGTCGTGGTTGCTGAGGAAGGGGGAATAGCGGCCGACCGGGAGCTCACGCTGCAGCCTGAGGATCGGCGGCAGCAGTCCCTTCGCCGATCCGTTGCGCACCGCGCTGATGATGCTGTCGGCGAGCTCGAAGGCGAAGTGCGAGTCGAGCTGGTCGGGATAGTAGGAGAGCATCTCCTTCGTGCTGTCCGAGACCTCGCCGACGGTGAACGACTCCGGGTTCACCGCGTGCACGTGCGCGGCGTACTCGCGAAGGAAGGCATGCGTTCCCGCGGTGTGGTTGATCTTCCCGTCCTCCTCGACGAGGTAGGGGATCGCGTCGAGCCGGAAGCCGTCGACGTGCATCTCGCGCAGCCAGAAGGTGGCGACCTTCTTCGCCTCCTCCCGCACCGGCGGATGATTGTAGTTGAGGTCCGGCATCGCGCTGTCGAAGAACCCGTAGTACCACTCGTTGCTCACCGGCGACTTGTGCCAGTTGCTGTATCCCCACGGGTTCAGCTCCGTCGGCTTCGTCGCCGACCAGCGGAACCACTTCCGGTACTGCGACGTCGTGTCGCGCAGCGCTTCGAGGAAGTATGGGTGCCGGCTCGATGCGTGATTGAGCACCATGTCGACGACGACCTTGATGCCGCGCGCATGCGCCGCGGCGACGAGCTGCTTGAAGTCGTCGTTCGTCCCGTAGTCGTGCTCGATCCTGTAGTAGTCGGAGACGTCGTAGCCGTGATAGCTCGGCGACTCGGCGACCGGCATCAGCCAGATGCAGCGGGCGCCGAGGTCGCGCGTCGTGCGCGCGTTGCCGTCGTTGATGTAGTCGAGCTTCGAGATCAGCCCCTTCAGGTCGCCGATCCCGTCACCATCGCTGTCCTTGAAGGAGCGGACGAACACTTCGTAGCAGGTCGCGCCCCGCGTCCACTTTGGGAGCACCCACTCGGCGTTTTCCGGAACGTCAGGCAGCGCGGCCAGCATCGTGCTGTCGCCGAAGAGCCACTCGTAGGCGGCGGGGAACTCGCGACGCCAGAACCATTCCGAGTGGCGCCCGTCGGCGGGCACGAAGGAGCGGGCGATCGTGCGCACCGGGAATCCGGCGGCGACGAGGGAGTCGATGACCGCTTGCTGGTCGCGTGCCTGCTCTCCGTCGTTCGTCTCCATTCCACCGGCGACGAAGTAGATCCGGGGCAGGGGCTGCCCCGGCTTCGCCGTCCGCACGAAGTCGAGTACCTTCTGTCGCGCGATCCAGCAGGCGCAGGAGAACACCCCCGCGCGCCCGAAGACATCGGGATACTTCAGCGCGGCGTAGAGCGAGATCAGCCCGCCCATGCTCGACCCGACGATCCCCGTGCTCGCCGGGTCGGCGCGCGTGCGATAGTGCTGGTCAATGTACGGCTTCAGCGTCTTCGCGAGGAACTCGACGTATGCGTCGCCTTCGCCTCCCCCGTAGCGCGGGTTCGTCGCCCGCCACGGATTGTACTCGTCGAGCCTGTGAAGGCCGCCATTGTCCACCGCGACGACGATCGCCCCCGGATCGCCGTGCGACTCCAGCGCGTCGAGGGTTTCGTCCACCCCCCACTCCTCGCTGAAGCTCGTCGCCGCGTTGAAGACGTTCTGCCCGTCGTGCATGTAGATCACGGGATAACGCTCCGTGGACGTCGCATAGTCCGGCGGCAGGTAGAGCCAGATGCGCCGCGCACGCCCGAGCTGCGGCATCGCGACGCTGTCGCTGAGGAGGGACACCGATCGCGACGCAGTCGACGGCCTCGCCGCTGTCGCCGACACGGCACGCCACCCGGCGACGGTGGCGTTCAGCGTCGCGGGCCCCGTCCGCGGAATGGTGAAGCCGCGATTGGAAACATCGCCCCCCGCCGCATCGGTTTCGACCCGCTCCCACGATCCCAGGGTGAACTTGAACTCGATGGGCCCGCGGATCGAATCGGGAAGGGTGATCGCGTAGCTGCCGTCGCCACGCTGGCCGAGCACGAACCCCGCCGCCCCCGGGTCCCAACCATTGAATGACCCGGCGATATGGATCGTCGCCCCCGCCGGCACCGGAGCCTGCGACGTTAGGCGGATGGTGAGCTGTGCGCTCGCCGGCGAGGCGGCGAGGAGGATGACGGACAGGAGAGCGGCGCTTTTTCGCATGGCGAAGGTTGCAGCGCGACAACGACCGGAGCAAGATTCCATCGACCGCCCATCGGAGCGATCGGCGTAATCCGTGTAATCGTCGTTCCAACTGTTGAGACTCTCCGCCGAGCCGTAGCCGGCAAGTCCGCGCGATGCATCGGAATGCGGGCTCCGTGTGGCGCGAGAGTTGGGCGTGGCTCATGGGCACCAACAGCTGGAACGACGATTACGCGGATTTCGCGGAGGCGATCATAAAGGATCTGGCACCACCTGAGAGGGTGAAATGTCGATCCTCAACTCGCAGTGTGTCTGAACGCCGACGCAGTTACCCAACCGCTCCGTGCGCTCCGTGACTCCTGTTCATCAGCGGTTACCGTTGCGGACATGACTGCGGGGATGTCTACAGGAGCCACGAGCCCACGGAGAAATTGATAACGGCGGTATAATCGCCTCCGCGCAATCCGCGAAATCGTCGTTC
>DASSZC010000164.1:0-3899 GCA_035702925.1 Gemmatimonadaceae bacterium
GGTGGTTGGCCGAAAGGGCGGTGGCGGTGTCGCTTTCCGGAGCGGCGTGCTTCTGGGCGGCGCGGTCGGTCGGCCGGGCCGGACTCGGCCGCAGGCTCGTTGCCGTTCTCGCCTTCGCGGCGGTCCTCGGCGCCGTCACGGCGCTCCTTCAGGCGTACGGGGTGCGCACGGAGTACGTGAGCCTCAACCGCGCGCCGGGCGGAACCTTCGGCAACCGCAACTTCATGGCGCACCTCGGGGTGATCGCCGCGCCGGCGCTCGTCCTCGTCGCCCTGACCGCGTCGACCCGCAACAGCTTCGCCAGGTGGTCGGCGGGGATCGGCCTCGTCGCCGCCGCGCTCTTCCTCTCGCGGAGCCGCGCTGCCTGGCTCGCCCTCATCGCCTGCGCGCTCCTCGCCATGCCGTTAGGCGTCATGGCGCTGCGCGGGGCGGGGGCGGGGCTGCGCTGGAGCCGCGCCTTCCTCCTCGTCGCCGCCGCCGCCGCGGGGATCGGCGCCGCGCTGGTGCTCCCCAACACCCTCGACTGGACCAGCGACTCCCCCTACCTCGACACGGCAAAGAGCGTCGTCAACTACAAGGGAGGGAGCGGCCGCGGGCGGCTCGTGCAGTACGGCAACACCCTCCGCATGTCGACGCATCACCCCCTGCTCGGGGTTGGGCCGGGAAACTGGCCGGTGGTCTACCCGAAGTTCGCCTCCCGCGACGACCCGTCGCTCGCCAGCGACGGGATGACCGCGAATCCATGGCCGAGCAGCGACTGGATGACCTTCCTCTCGGAGCGCGGGCTGGTCGCCTTCGTCCTCCTCGGGCTCGCTCTCGTTTCCCTCGTCGCCGACGGTCTCCGCGGCCTTGGCTCGGACCGTGCCCCGGAAGACCGCCTGGCAGCAGCCGCGCTGCTGGGAACGATCGTCGTCCTCCTCGTCGTTGGTAGCTTCGATGCCGTGCTGCTCCTCCCGGTTAACGCCCTGATCGCCTGGTCGCTGCTCGGCGCGCTGTCCCCCGCCGGCCGGGAGCGCGTGGCCGTCGAGCTCCCCGCCGCCAGGCGCCTGGGAGCGGTCGTCCTCCTCCTCGCCATTGGCGCGGTCGCCATCGGGCGCAGCTTCACCCAGTCGTCGGCGATGGGGGTGTTCAGCGGTTCGTCGCGGGCGAGCGTATTGGAAGCGGCCTCCACCCTCGACCCCGGGAGTTACCGGATACACGTTCGCCTCGCCGCGGCGTATGTTCGCCGTGGAAGCTGTACGAAGGCCAGGCCGCACGCCCGCGCGGCCAGGGCGCTGTTTCCCAACGCCGCCGAGCCCAAGACTCTGCTCGCGGCGTGCGGGAAGTGAGTCCGCGGGGGCGAGCGTCAACACTGCGACGAGAGATGAGAGAGACTCCGATCGAGAGACGAGAGATGAGCGACGAAACCACGATTGCGGTTACCGGCACACCCGCCGTTGCCGTTGCGCCTATCGGGTTCTCTGATCTCTCATCTCTCGATCGCGCTATCTCTCATCTCTCTTCGCCGTGTTGAACTCGGCCTCGCTCACCGATCCCGGGCGGCTCGCCGCGCTCCGGCGCTCGGCGCTGCTCGACACCCCCGCCGAGGTGGCGTTCGACCGGCTGACGCGGTTGGCGACGACGATCCTCGGGGTGCCGGTGTCGCTCGTCTCCCTCGTCGACGGGGACCGGCAGTTCTTCAAGAGCGCGATCGGGCTCCCCGAGCCGTGGGCCAGCCGCCGCGAGACCCCGCTCAGCCACTCCTTCTGCCAGCACGTGGTGCGCGAGATGGCGCCCCTCGTCGTCGCCGACGCGCGCGTCGATCCCGTCCTGTCGTCGAACCTCGCGATCAGCGAGATCGGCGTCGTCGCCTACGCCGGGATCCCGATCGTGACGAGCGACGGCTTCGCGCTCGGCAGCTTCTGCGCGATCGACTCGAAGCCGCGGGCGTGGACCGAGCACGAGATCGGGATCCTCCGCGAGCTCACCGCGCTCGTGGTGTCGGAGATCGAGCTGCGCGCCGCGCTCAGCCGCGCCGAGGAGCTGGCCGAGCGCAACCGCGAGGTCCAGCGCGCGTTAGGCGAGAGCGAGGCGAAGTTTCGCGGGATCTACGACGGCGCGGGGATCGGCATCACGATCACGACGCCGACGGGGGAGATCATCGACTGCAACGCCGCCTACGAGGAGCTCACCGGCTACAGCTGCCGCGAGCTCGCCTCGCTGAACTACTCGGCGTACACGCATCCCGAGGACGCGGTCATGCAGCGGCAGTTCCTTCGCGAGCTCGTCGAGGGGACCAGGTCGCGGGTGCAGATCGAGAAGCGGTACATCCGCAAGAACGGCGACGAGGTGTGGGGGCGGCTCACCGCGACGCTCGCCCGCCACGACGACGGCCGGCCGTGGTTCGTCGTCGGGATCGTCGAGAACATCACCGCGCGCCGCCGCGCCGACGAGGTGCTGCGGCTGCTCGCCGAGGCGGGCGCGGTGCTCTCCTCCTCGCTCGAGCTGGAAGAGACGATCCAGCGGCTCGCCCGGCTCTCGGTGCCCGCGTTAGGCGACGCCTGCCTCGTCGACGTCTTCGATCCGGACGGGACGGCGCACACCGCCTCGGCACACGTCGACCCCGCGCAGGAGCCGCGGCTGCGCGAGCTTCGCGAGCGCTTCCCCCTGCGCCGCGACGACCTCCGCGGCCCCGTCGCCACCGCCGTCGCCACGCAGCGGACCCAGCTCGTCGAGCTGGTCGACGACTCGATGCTCGCGCAGATGGCCAAGGACCCCGCGCACCTCGCCCTGCTCACCTCGATGGAGCTGCGCTCGGCGCTCTACGTCCCGCTGGTCCAGGACGGCGAGACGATCGGGACGATGATCTTCGCGTCGAAGCTGCACCGCTACTGCGACGACGACATCCCCGCGGTCGACGCGCTCGCCCGCCGCGCGGTGCTCTCGATCGAGAACGCGCGCCTGTACGGCGAGGCGCGACAGGCGACGCGAGGCCGCGACGAGGTGCTCGCGATCGTCTCGCACGACATGCGCAATCCGCTGCACACGATCCTCCTCGGCACCGGTGCCGCGCTCGAGATCCTTCCCGCCGACTCACCGGTGCGGAAGACCCTCGACTCGGTGCGCCGCGCCGCGCTGCGCGGCGAGCGGCTGATTCGCGACCTGCTCGACGTCACGCGCCTGGAGAGCAACCGGATGCAGCTCGAGCGCGAGCCGGTCGCGGCGTGCGATATCCTCACCGAGGCGGCGGAGAGCGTGGCCTCGACCGCCCGCGAGCAGGGAGTGACGCTCACCGTCGCTCCCGATGCCGAGGGCACTGTGAACGTCGACCGGCACCGCGCGCTGCAGGTGATCGACAACCTGCTCTCGAACGCGATCAAGTTCACGGGGCGCGGGGGGCACGTGAACATCGGCGCGCGCCGCGCCGAGGGTGAAGAACGGTTCTGGGTCGCCGACGACGGGCCGGGGATTCCGCTCGAGCAGCAGCAGTTCATGTTCCGGCGCTTCTGGCAGCAGCGCCGCGCCGACCGTCGCGGGATCGGCCTCGGCCTGACGATCGCCAAGGGAATCGTCGACGCGCATGGCGGCCGGATCTGGCTGGAGAGCGAAGCGGGACGGGGAACCACCTTCTGGTTCACCCTCCCTCTCGCCGATGGAGCGGTCACGGTGGAGGACGAACGCGCGAAGAGCTCGTCGCGGCCGATGCGCGAAGCAGGCGATCCCGCCGAGCTGCGCGCCTGACGGCGCCGGGCCGCGCCCGTCAGCCCGTGTTCCGGAGCCCCTGCGCGACCCCGTTGAGCGTCGTCGCCAGCGCTTCGGTCACCCGCGCCTGGGTCTCCTCATCGTCGCCGCCATGGCGCTTGCGGGCGAGGAGCGCGATCTGCAAAACGGAGAGGACGTCGACGTACGGGTTGCGCACC
>DASSZC010000094.1:0-6317 GCA_035702925.1 Gemmatimonadaceae bacterium
GTCGGGCGCCAGCGCCGAGGCGCTCGTGCTCCGCGTGCGACGTGCAGCGCGCGCCGCGCGCGCGGCCGAGCGGGCGGTGCGGTCCTCCTGCGCCTCACGCGCGACCTCTTCACCGGCGTGGTATGCCGCCTTCGTCGAGGCGAGCTTCGCCTCCAGGTCGACGCGCGCATCGCGGGCCGCCTCGCGACCGGCGTCCATCGCCCGCGTCACCTGGCTTCTCTTCAGCTCGATCGCCTGGCGGGCCGCGTCGATCCGCTCCTCCACCTGGCGCCGCGCTTCCTGAAAGGTGTCGCTGACGCGGCTCACCGCGTCGCTCGCGACGTCCTGCGCGGCGTTGCGCACGCGGCGCGCGCCGCGCTGGATCTCCCGGCGCGTCTCTTCACCGCTCCGCGGCGCGAACAGCAGCGCGACCCCTGCGCCGATCGCCGCGCCGATCAGGAAGGAGCCGATCCCCGGGGACTGGCGCTCGATCACCACAAATGCATCGTCGTCGTCGAACTCGTAATCGTCGCGCATCCTGCGTTCTCCTCGAGGTTCGGTAGTGCCAGCGATGTACCGTATGCCCGCCCTGTGCAACGGCCGCGCCGCGCCGCCGCTCAGCGCTTCTTCGTCCTGGCCGGAGGGGTCTTTCCCTTCGCCGCCGGCGGATGCGCGGCCGCGCCCTTCTTCGCGGGAGCACGCTCCGCGCCAGCGTCGCCGTGCGCCGCGCCATCGTGCGCCGCGCCGCCATGCGGTGTGCCGTCGTGCGACGCCGCCGCCTTCGGCGGCGTTCCGTTGCCGTTCAACAACCCGGAGAGCTCGGCGGCGACCTCGCCAACGTCGAGGCCGAGGACCTTCGCCGTCCGCACCATGTCGCCGCCCGTCGTCGCCAGGGTGCGGAGCACGAGCTGCTTCTTCGCCTCGGCCACCGTCGTGTTGCCGACTTCGATGGTCAGCGCCGGCATCTCGGCGGACTTGAGCAGGTGTCGCGGCACGATGTCCGCGGGCCCGATCACGTCGCCGCGCGCCATGATCACCGCGCGCTCGAGGGCGTTCTTCAGCTCGCGGACGTTGCCCGGCCAGTGATAGGTGAGGATCCAGTTCCACGCCTGGTCGTCGAAGCTGCTCACCTGCTTCCCGTTCTCCTGGGCAAAGCGGGAGAGGAACTCCTTCGCAAGGAGCTGGATGTCGCCGGCGCGCTCGCGCAGCGGCGGGAGGAAGATCTCGACGACCGCGAGGCGGTAGTAGAGGTCCTCGCGCAGCTCGCCGTCGGCGAGCGCCTTCTGCAGGTTCTTGTTCGTCGCGGCGACGATGCGGATGTCGACGCTGATCTCCTTCTTGCCGCCGAGGCGGCGCACCTGGCGCGTCTCGAGGGCGCGGAGGAGCTTCACCTGGATGTCGGTGGACATCTCGGCGACTTCATCGAGGAAGATCGTCCCGCCGCTGGCCATCTCGAAGGCGCCCGGCTTCTCGTTGGTCGAGCCGGTGAAGGCGCCCTTCTCGTGGCCGAACAGCTCGTTCTCGAGGATCTCCTTCGGCAGCGCCGCGCAGTTCAGCGCGAAGAACGGCCCCTTCGCGCGCTCGCTCTTCGAGTGCAGCGCACGGGCGACCAGCTCCTTCCCCGTGCCGCTCTCGCCGAGGATGAGCACACTCGCTGTCGACGGGGCGACCGCATCGATCACCTGGTAGACGTTGCGCATCGCGTCCGACTGCCCGGTGAGCTCGCCGTAGTGCGTGAGCCCTTCGAGCTTGCTCGACAGCTCGCGGTTCTTCTGCCGTACCGCGAACTTCTCGAGCGCCTTCGGGATCAGCGCCTTGAGCCGGTTGAGCTTCTCGGCGTTGAGGGGCTTCTCGATGTAGTCGTACGCACCCTCGCGCATCGCCTGCACCGCCGAATCGACCGTCGCCTGTCCGGTGACGATGATGCACTCGGTCGGGATGTCGCGCTTCTGCAGTTCCTTGAGGATCGCGAGCCCGTCGAGCTTGGGCATCTTGAGGTCCGCGAGGATGACGCCGAATGCATCCGACGACAGTCGGTCGAGCGCGCGCTGTCCGTCGGCGCAGACCTCGACCTCGTAGCCCTCGTCGGAGAGGATCGCGCTGAGCCCAGTGGTGATGGTCGTCTCGTCGTCGGCGATCAGGATCTTGTATTGCTTTGCCGTTGCCATGTCTTCAGTCCGCGTTACGCGGGAAACGTCGATGTGATGCTGCTCTCCGCCGGCCGGACGCCGACGCCGTACTCCCTCGCCAACGTCGCGAGCGTCGCGTCGAGCATGGGCATCCTCGCGAACGCACCCTCGACCCGAAGCTCGACACCCTTCCCCTCACCAGCCCCCGCCAGCTCGGCGACCCGGCAGGTGAGCGAGACCCCGCTGTCCCTCGTCGCGTCGCCCGTCGCGCGCGCCGCGCTCATCGCCGCCTGCAGCGTGGCGGCGATGAACAGCCGTGCCGCCGCCGGCGGGACGCGCGTCGTACCCTCCCCCTCGACCTTCAGCTCCAGTGCTCCGCCATTCGCCGCGAGCACCGGCCTCACGAGCGCCGCGACCTGGTCGGTGGTCCGCCCGATCGCCACCGGCTCCTGGCCGGCGCGGCCGAGCGCCATCAGCGCGTCGGTCATCGCGATCACCTGCTCGAGCTGGTCCGACGCCGAGCCGGCGAAGCTGCCTAACGCGCTGGCGGCGAGCCCTTCCCGCCCGGCGCGCGAGCGCACCACCTCGAGGTTGACCGCGACGCCGTTGAGGGCGTTGCGGAGCTCGTGAGCGACACCGCTGGTGAGCTGCTGGAGCATCGCCAGCCAGTGTCGCTCGACCTCGCCGTCGCGGTTGTTCGCCGCGTCACGCGCTGCCGCGACGGTCCTTCCCTCCTCCACTCAGTCGCTCAGGTCCGCGTCGTCGGGAGCGGCGATCGCTCCCGGTCCCGCCTCGTGCGGCGGCTTGCGGTGAAGCTTCTGCTCCGGCACGAACTGCTTCACGTACTTGGCGGTGCCGCCGACGGCCAGCTGGGTGAAGAGGAAGGTGAACTTCTCGTCGTACATCTTCGCCAGCTTCTGCTTCGCCTCGGCCGGAAGCGCCCAGAGCTGCGTCTTGAACGGCCCGATCGCCTTCTTCCGCGACTTGTAGAAGAACTGCTGGTCGGTGTCCGTCGGCTTCCGCTCGTCCTTCGCGTTCTCGCGCAGCCACTCGTACATCTCGTCGCGCAGCCCCCCAGGGATGTTGTCGTACATCATCGTCTGGAAGTTCGTCGCGAGGTGGATCTCGGCGGTCTCGATCTCGGGGAAGGCGTGGAACGCGCTGTCGGGCAGCGTCGACGCCCCGTGCTGCACCGCGCCGGCGAGCCCGTACTCGTCGCGGGCGACCTTCGACAGCGTGCCTAACGTGTTGAGGTCGATCTTGACGTCGGCGATCGAGCCGTCGGCGAGGACGACTCCGCCGTGCGAGGTGCCCGACTGGACGCTGATCTTGCTCAGCCCCGCGGCGTCGGGCGCCTGCTGCTTGCGCGTGCGCTCGAACCCGTCCATGAACGCGCGCAGCTCCTCGACCGTCGAGTTCTCGGTGCCGACCTCGCCGATCTCCCCGCCTAACGAGATCGTCACGCCCTTCGGCTCGGCGGCGCGAACGTGCTTGACGATGTCGATCGCGACCTGGTAGTTGAGGCGCTGCTGCTCGTCATGCCCCTTCTTCGACAGGTCGACGAGCGTCGAGGTGTCGATGTCGATGTTGTAGAAGCCGGCGGCGACCGCCTCGGTCACCAGCGCCTTCACCGCGTTGACCTCGGTCACCGGGTCGACGGCGAACTTCTTGTGGTTGACCTGGAAGTGGTCGCCCTGGATGAACACCGGGCCGCGGAACCCCTCGCGCAGCGCGGCGGCGAGGATGACCGCGACGTACTCGGCGGGGCGCTGGTCGGTGTAGGCGATCTCGGAGCGGGCGATCTCGAAGATGAAGGCGCCGGCGTCCATCCTGATCGCCGTGCGGAAGATCGCGCGGGCGGTGTCGTACGTCATCGCGCGGACGTTGATCGCCGGCACCGTGAAGCCGTGGATCTTCCCCTTCCCGCGGGCGAGGTAGAGCTCGTGGATCGACGACGGGCGGACGCCGACCGCCTGGCCGAGCTCCCAGATCAGCCAGCGCGCATCGTCCTTCGCCACCGAGTCGCCGAACACCGCGGTCCGTACCAGCTCGTCCATCTTCGGCGACGCGAGCGCCGCCTCACGCTTGACGGTCACGCGGCCGCCGTCGACGAGCACGTCGCCACCGAAGACGCTCGCCACCGTGTCGAGATTTGCCTGCATTCGTTCTCCAAACGGAAATCCCGCCCGGTGGCGACGGACACGCGAACCGGACCGCGGATGGTTGATAATGGGCTATTGCAAAGTGGCCGGACGGGGGCAGCCGGGCAAGCGCAGCGACCCCTACACCGACCACCTCGGGTCGGCTTGCGGGAGCATATTCCATTCCTGCCGAGCCCGCTCCGCGTCCGCCCGTCCGAGCATCGCATAGGTGAACTGCTTGCCCAGCTCCACCCCCGGCTGGTCGAGGGGGTTCACGTCGTACAGCGCGCCGGCGTAGATCGTCGCGATCTCCAGCAGCATGATCAGCCCCCCGACGTGCCAGGCGTCGACCCGGTCGAGGGTGATGGTCATGTTCGGCCGCCCACGCGCGGCAAGCGCGCCCGCCGTCGCGCGGCGCTCGATGTCGAGCAGCTCGCCGAGCCGGTGCCCGCCGAGATAGGCCAGCTCGGGGATGTCGTTGTGGCGGCCGGGGATCGTGACGTCGGTCCCCTCGTCCTTCACCGCGATGAAGGTGACGGTCTTGTCGGCCGGCCCCTCCATGAACAGCTGGACCTGCGCGTGCTGGTCGGTCGCGCCGAGCGCGGCGATCGGCGTCGGGCCGACGTGCGCCCCGTCGGACCGCCGCGCCTTGCCGAGCGACTCGGCCCAGAGCTGGACGAACCAGGCGGCGAAGTCACGGAGGGCATCGCTGTACGGCATCACGACATCGACGTGCCTGCCTAACGTCGTGTCGGCGAGGTACTGCGCCATCGCGAACACCCCGGCCGGGTTCTTCGCCAGCTCCTTCGTGTCGCAGCGCTTCCGCATGTCCTCGGCGCCGGCGAGGAGCTGCCCGACGTCGATTCCCATCAGCGCCGCGGGGAGCATCCCGACCGGGGTGAGGACGCTGAACCGCCCCCCGACGTTGGGCGGGATGTCGAGGACGCGGATCTTCTCGCTGCGCGCGATCGCCCGGAGCGCCCCCTTCTCCGGATCGGTGACGAGGACGATCGCTTCCTTCCCCTTCTCGCTGCCTAACGCCTTCTCGAGCCGGTCGCGGACGACGAGGTACTGGGCCATCGTCTCCGCCGTGCCGCCCGACTTCGAGGTGACGATGAACAGCGATCGCGCCAGGTCGAGCCGGTCGAGGAGCGCCGTGATCGTCACCGGATCGACGTTGTCGAGCACGTGCAGCCGCGGGTTCCCGCCGCGCGCATTGGCATCGAGCATGTTCCACCCCGACGGCCGGAGCGCCGTCCGCAGCGCGATCGGCCCGAGCGCCGAGCCCCCGATGCCGAGGACGACGACGTCGGTGAAGCGGCTGCGGACGTCGGCGGCGAACTTCGTGCTCTGGGCGGCGAGCGCGGCGTTGCCCGGGAGGTCGAGGAAGCCGAGCACCCCGTCCGCGTACTGCCGACGGAGCTCGGCATCGGCGGCGGCGAACCGCGTGCCGGCATCGGCCCAGGCGGATTCGCTGATAGCGGCGCGAGCGTCAGCGCCCTTGCCCTCGCGGGCGATCATGTTCGAGAAATCGAGATTCAGCATGGGAACGTTAGGCGGGGGAGAGGACTGCGGAGACGCGACTGCGGGGGGACTGCGGAACGGCGCCACCGAGGCACCGAGGCGCCGAGGACAGCCCGTCAGGGCTGAGCAGTTCGCACCAGAGCCGAACTGATTGGGGGCAAGCGGGGGGAGATCATCTCGCCAGCTTGCCCCCCAAGCTGTTACGGACCGGTGCCGAGCCTTTCGCGCACTGGCCGTCCTCCGCGGCTCCGTGACTCCTGTTCAACAGCAGTTGCAGTTGCGGTTGCAACGGCGGGAACACTTTACCGGAGTCACGGAGAGCGCGGAGAGTCTGACAACCGCGGCAACATCCCTCGAACTGGGCTCGAACTGCCTTGGGGCACGCACGGTGAGACCATCTCGCCTCCTTGCCCCATGCTGTTCGACCGTGGTGGGACGAGCTCACCCTTCGAGGCTGTCCTCGGAGTCTCGGTGCCTCGGTGGCGCCGTTCCGCAGTACCTGCCGCAGTCGCGCCGGGCTCACGACCGCGGTTCCTCCCGCCCT
>DASSZC010000535.1:0-8221 GCA_035702925.1 Gemmatimonadaceae bacterium
CCCGCAGATGGCCCATAGCGACCAGCGGTTCATCATCGGCGTCGATCTCGGAGGGACCAACATCGTCGTCGGGGCGATGCCTGACGACGGTACCCGCCATTACGGGCTGCGCTCGCAGCCGACGATGGCCGAGCTCGGGGCCGACGTCGTCGTCGAGCGGATCGCGCAGATGATCCGCGACGTGATGGACGTGACGATGGCCGAGACGGGGGTGACGCGCCGGCAGTTCGCCGGCGTCGGGATCGGCGCGCCTGGGCCGCTCGACCGCGAGCGCGGGATCGTCATCGTCGCGCCGAACCTCGGCTGGAAGGACTTTCCGCTGCGCGACCGCATCTCGCACGCGGTCGGGCTGCCGGCGACGCTCGACAACGACGCCAACTGCGCAACGTTAGGCGAGTGGTGGATCGGCGCCGCGCGCGGCGGACGCGCCGTCGTCGGGATGACGATCGGCACCGGGATCGGCGGTGGGCTCGTCGTCGATGGACGTCTCTGGCACGGGGCCTCGGATGTCGCGGGCGAGATCGGCCACACCACCATCGACATGCACGGCCGCCGCTGCAAGTGCGGCAACTACGGCTGCCTCGAGGCGTACGCCTCCGGGCCGAACATCGCCGAGCGCGCGCGCGAGCAGCTGAGCGGCGACGGCGAGTCAGTGCTGCTGCGGATGGTCGGCGGCAACCTCGATCTCATCACCGCGCACACGGTGTACGAGGCGGCGCACGCCGGTGACAGGATCGCGCTCGACGTCGTGAAGGAGACCGCGGCGTTCCTCGGTGCCGGCGTCGCCAACCTGCTCAACACCTTCAATCCCGACGTCGTCGTCATCGCGGGGGGTGTCACGCAGGCGGGCGAGGCGCTGTTCGAGCCGCTGCGCGCCGAAGCGCGCCGCCGCGCGTTCAAGCCGGCGTACGACGCCTGCCGCATCGTCCCCGGTGAGCTCGACGGCGCCGCGGGTGTCGTCGGCGCGGTGGCCACCTTCCGCTCGCAGCATCCGCACGTCGCGTGATTCGCCGGAAGCGCGTCGGCGTCATCGGTTCATTCGTCTGGGACATCATCCATGGCCGCGACCTGCGCACAGCGCCGGTCGAGGAATGGGGTGGGATCGCCTATGCGTTGAGCGCCTTCGACGCGGCACTCCCCGACGACTGGGAGATCGTGCCGGTGATGAAGGTCGGCAGCGACCTTGCCTCGCGCGCCCGTGAGTTCCTCGCGACGCTGAGGCACATCGCGCCCGATGCGGCCCTCTACGAGGTGCCGATCCCCAACAATCGCGTCGAGCTCCGCTACATCAGCGACGAGCGGCGGAGCGAAGTGATGAGCGGCGGGGTCCCCGGCTGGAGCTGGGCCGCGCTGCAGCCGATGCTCGCCGGCCTCGATGCGCTGTACGTGAACCTGATCAGCGGGTGGGAGATCGACCTCGAGGTCGCGAAGCTGCTGCGGCAGTCGTTTCGCGGGCCGATCTACTGCGACCTGCACTCGGTGACGCTCGCCCTTCGCGCCGACGGCTTGCGCGAGCTTCGTCCCCTCGCCGACGTCGCCGAGTGGTGCCGCTGCTTCGACATCATCCAGGTCAATGAGGACGAGCTGTCGATGATGGCGCCTGACGGGCTGGCACTGGCGGCAACGGCACTGGCCGCTGGTGTTCGGTGTCTGTGCGTCACGCTTGGGCCCCGCGGCGTGGCCTACTTCGCAGCATCTGGTTTCGATCGGCTGTCCGATCTCGCGACGCGCCATGAACTTGGCGTTTCCTCAGGCGCGATTCGCACGCAGCGGGTGCCCGCGGCTGCAACTCGCGAGCCGCGCGGCGACCCGACCGGATGTGGAGATGTTTGGGGCGCGACCTATTTCTCTCGGCTGCTCGCCGGTGATATGTTTGCGGTCGCCATCGACGCAGCGCAGCGAGCAGCCGCGCGCAACTTCGAGCATCGCGGTGCCTCCGGGCTCGCGAGCTACCTGCGAGGAGAGCTCTCCACTACGTGACCACCGTCATCAACGTCCCCCCGTCACTCGACGACGTCACGTTCGAGCAGGTGCTGGAGCAGGTGGCCAACGTTCCCGCCGACGAGAAACTGCTCGTCGACGCGCGACACGCGCGCTGGGCGTCGCCGTTCGGCCTCACGGCGCTGCTCACCCTCGCGCAGTCGCGCGCCGAGCGGGCCGCGTTCGCGCCTCCCGAGTCCGACGACACGCTCTCGTACTGGACCCGTGCCGGCTTCTTCAAGCACGCGGTCGACCTCTTCGAGATCGTCGGCACCGCACCGCGCCAGAAGGCGTCCGGCGAGTCCGACGTGCTCCTCGAGATCACGCCGATCGCGAAGAGCGACGACGTGCACGAGATCGTCAGCCGTATCCAGCAGAAGGCGCAGCACATCCTCACCCGCGAGCTCAATCTCGACGCAAAGGCGACGATGGGCTTCGCGATGACCCTCTCCGAAGCGTGCCAGAACATCGTCGAGCACGCGGGACGCGGCGGATGGGTCGCGGTGCAGACCTACAAGTGGACCAAACGCCTCGGGCGGCGCGTCGTCGTGATCGCCGTGTGCGACGCGGGTGTCGGCTTCCGGCAATCGCTGGAGAGCGCACCCGGTCGCGTGCGCAGCGATCGGTGGGATGACGCGATGGCGCTCGAGGAAGCAGTCGTGCGTGGTGTGAGCCGGTTCCGCGACCCCGGTCGTGGTCAGGGCCTTGCAGGCGTTCGCCGGTACGTCGGCCGCTGGGATGGCAAGCTCTCGGTGCGCAGTGGAACCGCGCGCATCGCGATCGTGCCGACCTGGGACGACGACGTCGCGCTCAAGGAAGGTCTCCCCTCCTTTCCTGGTGCACAGATGCAGATCACGATCCCCGAGCGCCTCGGGGCCGGGCGATGATCAACCACATCGACCTGAGCACAGTCCTTCGCCGAACGGTGTGCGACTTGTATTCCAACCTGGTCACGCGCCCGACGGGCGCCGCCGTCCGCACCGCGATCGAGACCCAACTTGCCGAGCTGGGGGGCCGCACCGTCACCGTCATCGACTTCAGCAACGTCAGCCTCCTCGACTTCTCCTGCGCGGATGAAGTGGTGGCCAAGCTGCTGCTGCCGTACTGCGACGACTGCCCGCCGCGCGATGCGTACTTCGTCTTCCGCGGGATGAGCGAGACACATCTCGATGCGCTGGAGCACGTGCTCGAGCGGCATCGCCTCGCCCTCGTCCTTCAGCAGGAGGACGGCGCGCCGACGATCGTCGGCGCGGTGTCCGTCGCCGAGCGCAAGGTGTGGGAGGCGGTCATCGAGCTCGGGAGCGCGACGTGCGACGAGGTCGCGCGCCAGGCCGGAGTCGCGGCCGAGGAAGGCGACATGCTGCTCAACGCGCTCGCGCGGCGCCGCCTGATGATGAAGCTCGAGGACCAGTGGGTGGCGGTCGGCGCGCCAGGATGACTCCGATCGCGAAGGGGCCCGGCGACGATTATCGCCAACGGCCGCTCCGCGTCGTCGGGTTCATCTCGACGCGCGCGAGCGACCCGGAACGCGGCCCGATGGTGACGATGAATCCTGAGGATGCGCGGACGCGACTTCTCGTCGACGGCGAGCTGGCGTGGGTCTACGGGCCACGGCGCCACGAGCTCGCCGAAGTGCGCGTCGACGAGCGCCTGACGCGAGGCGACGTCAACCTCCGCGACATCGTCGGCGTCGCGCCCTCGGAGATCGTCCGCGTCGTGAAGCCAGACCTCGACGACCGCGGCGGCGCGGTGCGGGGCGCCCGCTACGCCTGAGGAGAGTGGTCTCCCCGCACAGGCGTTGAGCGGTTCACCGCCGCTGCTCGAGCCCGAGCGCCGGCGGCGGGAGCGGCGCGTCAACGGCCGCGTCGCCGACCTGACGATTCCCGAGATGCGGCGGCTGCTCGTCACGACGCTGCTCTCGTCGATCGTCATCCTGCTCTTCCTCTACATGGTGCGGCGGGTGATCGTCGCCGGCGTCCTCGGCGTCATCATCGCCGTGTACCTGCGCCCGCTCTACCTGCGGCTGCTCCGCCTGACGCGACGCCGCGTGCCCTCGGCGCTGCTGACGATCGTCGTCATCGTCGTCCCCGTGCTCGCGGCGGTCGCCTACAGCTACGCCGAGCTCAGTGAGCTCGCCCGGTACGTCGACGCGAATCGCGAGTCGATCGCCGCCCGGGTGACCGCGGCGGTGCGGACGATACCGTTCTTCGAAGAAGCGAACGTCGGGGCGTCGGTCCGCAACTGGGTGCTCGCCACCTCGGCGTACGGCGCACGACTTCCCGGGGTGCTGCGCGGCGCGGTCGTCGGGTTCTCGATCGCGGCGACGATCTTCACCTTCACCGCCTTCTACATCCTGATGGATGCCGATGTGCTCGCCAACTGGATGCGGAGCAAGATCCCGCCGCGATACGCCGAGCTGCGCGTCGCCCTCGAGAGGAGCGTCAGCGGTGTCCTCTACGGCGCGATCTACTCGACGCTCGTCACGCAGACCCTGAAGTCGGCGATGATCCTGGCGATGAACCTGGTCTTCGGGGTGCCGCTGGCGGCGGTCCTCGCGATACTCTCGTTCATCATCGGGTTCTTCCCGATCGTCGGGTCGTGGAGCATCTACGTCCCCACCGCGCTCTGGCTCCTCGTGTTTCGTGGCGCGACGGTTCCGGCAATCGTCATGCTCCTGGTCGGGTTCCTCGGGAACACCCTGTTCATCTCGATGTACCTTCGACCGAAGCTCGCGGCGGACCGTTCGCGCGTGCTGAACTTCTACTGGATGCTCGTCGCGCTGGTGACCGGGGTGTATACCTTCGGTCTGGCGGGGATCCTCATCGGGCCAATTCTCATCGGGATGTTGAAGGCAATCATCGACACGGTGTCGGCAACGAAGGGATGGCGGGTGCTCGACGAGAGCGACGCCGAAGAATCGATCACGGGAGCGACAGCGTGATCCGCTTCACCGACGTCACGAAGGAATATCCGCGCACCGGCGTCGCGCTCACCGACGTGAACCTGCACGTCGGGAAGGGGGAGTTCGTCTTCCTCACCGGGCCGAGCGGGAGCGGGAAGAGTACCATCCTGAAGCTGATCTACATGGAGGAGCTCCCGACCGCGGGGGAGGTCCGTGTCAGCGGCTTGAGCACGACGGCGCTGCGCCGCGGCGACGTCGCGAAGCTCCGCCGCAAGCTCGGCATCGTCTTCCAGGATTTCCGCCTGCTCGAGGACCGCACCATCGAGGCGAACGTCGCCTTCGCCCTCGAGGTGACCGGCGCCCCGCGCGCGAACATCCCGACGCGGGTGAGCCGCCTCCTCACGCAGGTCGGCCTCGCGTCGAAAGCGACCGCCTATCCGCGGGAGCTCTCCGGCGGCGAGCAGCAGCGCGTGGCGATCGCCCGCGCGCTCGTCAACGAGCCGTACGTCCTGATCGCCGACGAGCCGACCGGCAACCTCGATGACCGCGCGACGCGCGGCATCTTCCAGCTCCTTCGCGAGATCAACGCGTCAGGCACCGCGGTGGTGATGGCGACGCACAACCTCGAGCTGATCCGGCGTTCCGACTACCGGACGATCGAGATCAATCGCGGGGCGATCGTCTTCGACTCGGGTGAGAGCAAGCCGACAGTGCCGGAGGAAGTAGTCTGATGCGGTCGTTCAGTGAAGCCATGCACGCCTTCCGCCGCGCGCCGCTCCTCAGCGTGCTCGGGATCATCACCATCGCCTTCTCGCTGTTCGCGGTCGGGCTGTTCGGGCTCGTCGCGGTGAACATCAAGGACACCCTCGCCAGCGTCGAGGATCGCGTCGAGATCCGCGCCTTCATCGCCGAGGGGACGCCGGCCGAGGCGACCGGGGCGGCGATCGGGGACATCGGCAGCTTTCCGGAAGTCGCCCGCGTCGGCTACGTCTCGCAGGAGGACGCGCTCAAGCGCGCCCGCAGCGAGCTCGGTGAGTTCCGCGACGTCTTCGACGCCGGCTTCCTCCCCGCCTCGATCGAGGTCCGGCTCAAGCCCGGCTTCCGCTCGCCGGAGCGGGTGAAGGCGGTCGCCGCCCGGATCGCGAGCTACCAGTTCATCGACGACGTCCGCTACGGGCAGGAGTGGGTCGAGAAGCTCGCCCGCATCCGCAACATCGCCGGCATCGCCGGCATCGCGTTAGGCCTGGCGTTCGCCACCGTCGCCGTGATCATCATCGGGACGACGATCCGGATGGCGGTGCTCGCCCGCAGCCGCGAGATCTCGATCATGCGCCTCGTCGGCGCGACCGACGGCTTCATCCGGCGCCCCTTCCTCATCGAAGGCTTCGTCAAGGGAATCCTCGGCGGCTGCGCCGCGCTCCTCCTCACCTGGCTGGCCAGCGTCCTCATCGACCGCTACATCGTGAAGGCGAACTTCTTCTCGATGGAGATGGCGGTTGCCGGCGTCCTCGCCGGGGCGGTCATCGGGCTGCTCGGCAGCGGCGTGTCGGTCGGGCGGCACCTGCGGCGGGTATGACCGTTCGCGGTCCGCGCATCTCCTGGCGACTCGCCGCGGCACTCGCCGTCGCCGCCCTCTCGCCGTTAGGCAGCCATCGGCTCGCGGCCCAGCAGAAGTCGACGGCGGGCGCCGAAGCGAAGGTCCGCGCCCAGCAGAACGAGCTCGAACGGATTCGCCGCGAGCGCGCGCAGCTCGAGGAGAAGATGGCCGAGCTGCAGGGGACGGTGCACGACCTCGCCGAGGAGGTCACGAACCTCGACAGCCAGGCCGACGCGACCGCCCGCGCGGTGAAGACCCTCGACGTCCAGGTCGCGGCGATCGGCGACGAGGTGTCCGGGGCGACGAGCGACCTGGTTCGCGCCGAGGACGAGCTGGCGATCAAGCGCGCGGTGCTCCATCGCCGCCTCGCCGACATCTACAAGCGCGGCCCGCTTTATTCGTACGAGGCACTCCTCTCGGCGCAGACCTTCGCCGAGCTGGTGGCCCGCTACAAGTACCTGCACCTGCTCGCGCTGCGCGACCGGGCGCTGGTGAAGCGGGTCGAGGAGCTCCGCAACCAGATCGAGCGCCAGCGCGGGCTGCTCGTGCGCCTGCGCAGCGACGTCGAGACGAGCCGCGGCGAACGCTCGCGCGAGGAGCAGCGGCTGCGCGCGCTCGAAGAGCAGCGGCAGCAGAGCCTCACCCAGGCGAAGCGGAGCGCCCGCCAGACAGAAGCGCGCATCAGGCAGATCGATCGCGACGAGCAGCGGGTGACGGGGCTCATCGCCGCGCTCGAGGTTGCGCGGCGCAAGGCGGAGGACGCCGCGCGCACCCGCGGTACCGCGCGGGCGACGATCCCGACGGTGCGCCCTGCCGCGAACCTCGACTGGCCGGTGGACGGTTCCCTCCTCTACCGCTTCGGTCGCGTCGTCAACCCGAACAACACGACGACGCGCTGGAACGGGATCGGGATCGGCGCCCCGGCGGGGACCGCGGTGCGGACGATCGGCGCCGGCCAGATCATGGTGGCCGAGACCTTCGGAACGTATGGTCTGACGGTTATCGTGCAGCAGGGGGGCGGCGACTATGCGGTCTATGGATCGCTCGCCTCCGTCGCGGTGAAGAAGGGTGACATCGTCAGCCGCGGCCAGGTGATCGGCACCGTCGGCAGCGCCGATCCCGAGCTCCCCGCGCACCTGCACTTCGAATTCCGTCCCGAGGGGCGCGCGGTCGATCCGCTCGACTACCTGAAGGCGCGTCCGTGAGCGAGGACCATGTCGCGAAAAGATGCTCGATCTGCGGTCGGTTCCGGTCGTACGAAGCGGAAGACGCCTTCTGCATCGTCTGCGGGAGCGACGCGCTCGAAAGCGAGTGCGGGTGCGGGCGGCGCTTCGACTTCTCGCTCGAAGAGCCGGAGGACGCAGACCTCTACTGCCCCCGCTGCGGGCGCTCGCTCCGCGGGCGGAGCGACGAGTTCACGGGGTAAGAAGAAGGCCGGGGCGAGTAAGGCCCCGGCGATCCGCTCGAAGTACAAGCCGGAGGGCCCGCTCCAGGGACCATTCCCCCTCCCGCCTGACGATCTGCTCGGCGCCCATGTCTCGAGCGCTGGCGGGACGCACGAAGCGCCGCTCCGCGCGCGGACGATCGCCGCCGCGGCGATGCAGATCTTCAGCAAGCAGGCCAACCGCTGGGCCGAGCGCGAGTGTCTCGACGACGAGTGCCGCCAGTTTCGAACGGCGTTGTCCGAGACATCGGTCGCGGCGACGATCGCCCACGACAGCTACCTCATCATCCTCGCCTCG
>DASSZC010000382.1:0-5504 GCA_035702925.1 Gemmatimonadaceae bacterium
AGCGTCTCCATCGGGTACGGCTCCTTCTCGAGCAGCGCGTGCACCGCGTCGCTGTCGGTGAGGTCGGGATCGAGCCAGCGCTCGTACTGCCCGGGGGCGAGCAGGCGCGCCATGCGGTGGTGGAAGCGGGAGAACCAGTCGTCCGCCGGGCCGACGAGCACCGTGCAGCTCCAGATCTCAATACCGTCAGGCGCCGAGCACCAGCGGTCCCAGAGACCGGCCATCGCGAAGGGCGCGCCATCGGGGCGGTGAATGCGATGCGGGACCTTTGCTCCCTTCGCTCCCGTCCACTCGATCATCCCGTCGACGATGACGAGGCAGCGCAGCCGCTGCCAGGGACGGCGGAAGGTCGACGCGCTGCTCGCCCGCTCGATGCGCGCGTTGAAGGTGCTGTACTCGCGATCGAAGCGCTCGACCTCGGCCGCGCTGCGCAGGTGTCCCGGGATCAGGTTCCAGTGCATCGGCCGGAGCGTGACGTTGCCGCTCTCCGGATCGAGATGGACGACCGGGATGTCCTGCCGCGGACAGAGGTTGAAGCGCGGCTGGAAGAGGTCATAGCTGTTCGCCCGCTCGGTGAAGCTGAAGCGGTCGGGAAGGAGCTCGCCCGTCTCGGTGATCGTCGCGCGTCCGCACATGCGGCAGATATTACCGCACGGAGGCCGCGCAGTACAGCCGACAATGTGCCCCATCAGCGTAACGGCGAGCCCGGTTGAACCGTCTATTCGGCACGGGCACCGCCATCGGCGGCGCCGCGCGAAGCACTCACGGCCGCACCACCTCTCGTCCCTACGTCCATGTTCCGCCGCCCGCTGACCGCAGTCGTCGCAGCCATCGCGTTAGGCACCCTCGCCGGCGTCGCCGGCGCCCAGGAAGAAACGGATTCGGCGAAGAGCGTTCGCCTTTTCCAGTCGATCAAGTGGCAGGAAGCCGGCACTACCGGGAAGCTCGGCGATGTCGGCACCCTGACCGTGCCTGACGGCTGCCGCTTCACCGAATCCGAGGGTGCGCACACCTTCATGATCGTCAGCGAGAACACGCCGAGCGGGCAGGAAGTCGGAGCGCTGTACTGCGGGACGCCGGAGGAGGGGAATCCCGAGGAGATCCACCACTGGTTCGTCACCTACGACTACGACCCGTCGGGGTACGTGAAGGACGACGAGAAGTCGTCGCTCGACGCGGCGAAGATGCTGGCGACGCTGCGCGAGGGGCAAGCCGAGGCAAACAAGGAGCGCCGCCACCAGGGCTGGGACGAACTGACGCTCGACGGCTGGATCCACGAACCGTACTACGACGAGAAGACGCACAACCTGACCTGGGCGATGCGCGTCATCTCGCCTAACGATACCTCGGTCAACCACTCCGTTCGCCTGCTGGGACGGGGCGGGGTGCTCAAGGTCGATCTCGTCAGCGGTCCGGCGACCTTCGAGCGCGCGCTTCCCGCCTTCAACGGCCTGGTGGCGAGCACGAACTTCGTCCCCGGGCAGAAGTACGCCGAGTGGCGCACCGGCGACAAGGTCGCCGAGTACGGGCTTACGGCGCTCGTCGCCGGCGGCGCCGGGGCGGCGGCGATGAAGCTCGGGCTGTTCGGGAAGCTGTGGAAGGTGATCGCCAGCATCTTCGTCGCCGCATGGAAGGCGATCGCGGTCGCGGCGGCGGCGATCGCGGCGAAGTTCAAGGCGTGGTTCGGGAAGAAGGAGAAGCAGCCGGAAGGGACGCCGACGGCGGGAGCCTAACGCAACTGCGAAGTGCATTCCGTTGACATGACGACGGTGCTGCTGCTCGCCGTCGTCCTCTGGCTCGACGGCTGGCGGCGCGTGCCGCGGGAAGCGCTCCTTCTTCGGAAGACGGGGCTCGGCGGGTGGCGGGTCGTCGAGCCGTGGGCGCGGCTGGGGGCGTTCGCGCTCGTCGCGCTCTGGCCGCCGCTGATCGTGCCGCTGGTCGTGACGACGGGCGACACGGGGAGCGCCGCCACGCCCTGGTGGAGGCGCGACTTCGCGATCGCTGTCGCTCGCGGGCGACGCCGGCTGCGGCGCACGCGGCTGCAGGTCGGCGCGCTGCGCGCGATCGGGGTGCTGCTCAGTGGCTGGATCGTCGTCGGCATTCCCATCGCGACGGCGCGGTCGGGTCTCAACGGGTTGCTCCTAGGGATACTCGGCGCGTTCTGCCTCTCGACCTGGCTGGCGATCGTCGCCGCCGGGACGGTGCGCGAGCTCGGCGCATCGTGGCGGGCGGCGCTGCGGGCCAGTGCGCCGCTCGTTTCGCCCTTCACCGCCGTGCGGGCGCCGGAGGTGGTGACCGACGCAGCGTTAGGCGGGCTGCCGGCGCTGGCGCGGGTGGCAGCGCTCCTCGACGAGCGCGAGCTCGGCGCCTGGCTTCGTCCGCATGCGTACGATGTGCTTCACGGACGGGCGGCCGCGGGCTTGCCGGCTGGACTCGCCCGACTGGTCGCCCAGCTGCCGGCTGACTTACTCGGGCGTTCCGTCGGCGCCGCGCCCTCGGGCGCCGAGCGCGAGGCAGGGACAGCGTATTGCCCGCGATGCGCGACGACATACCAGGAGAGCGCGACTTCCTGCGTGCACTGCTCGGAAGTCGCGCTCCACTGCCTCACGGCTGCTTCGCTTCCTCGGTGACGGTACCCGTCACCGCGCCGGACTCCTGCATCCCCATCGCGTAGCGGCCGCTGAGGGTGTTACCCTGCCGCTGGAGCACGAGGGAGAAGGGGCCGCGCGGGGTCTGCGCGGAGAGAACGAGGTCGGTATCCTTCACGGCGACCATGAGCATGTGGCCATCGTTGTCGCCGACGGGCCAGAAGTTCGCCACCGGCGTCCCCGCCGAATCGCTGATCGTGAGGTCGGCTTGCATCTTCCGGTCGGGGAGCGCGAGCTCGAGGCGATACCTGCCGAGCGGATGCTGGGCCCAGTGGGTGACGGGTGCCGCAGCGGCGGATGCGGACGACGGGCCACTCTGTGCGGCAGCGGTTCGCGCGGCGACGGTGAGCAGCGCGGCAGCGCCGAGAATGCGAAGGATGGGCGCGGGTTTCATGAAGGAGCTCCTGCGAGGGGGAAGAGGGGGACCCAAGATGGCGGAAGTGCAACGCGTCCTTCGCTTACGGAGCCGGGAGTGGGCGGTTTCGCGGCCTCTGTGCGCTGCGCCCTTGTCGGGTGCGGTGCAGCCGCCCATCATGCGATCTCGCCCCCGCGGGCTCGCGCATACCCAACCAGGACAGGTGCAGTGGTGCTTCGACGACTGATACGTTCGCGTCTCATTCTTCCCGCCGTGGTGCTCGCACTCGGCGCGCTGGCCGCCTGCCATGATGGAACGACCATCTCGGGCCCGCAGGTCATCCAGTTCAGCCTCGACTCGATCGATGGCCAGGTGCTGCCGCACGAGGTCTCACGCTCGGCCGACGGCAGCGTGACCACGGTCGTCACCGACATGACGCTGACGATCACCGAAGACTCGAAGTGGCGGACGCTCGGGCACCAGACGGTGACGACGAACGGCGCCCCCCAGTTCCAGATGCTGCAAGGTTCGGGGACCTTCGTCGTCTACGACCCGAACGCGACCTTTCGCGATGCGAACGGCAGCATCGTCTGGGACGGGGTGGTGACCAACGGCGACTTCAAGCTGACGAACGCGGCGGGGCAGGTGTACTACTTCAAGCGGAGCCGGTAGCGGGGACCTGCCTAACGCGCGGCAGGCTTCTTCGCAAAGAACCTGACGTCGCGGAGTCTCGACATCGCCGGCGGTGGATTGACGGGGATCTCGATCGCCGGAGACAGCGTCGCCGGTCAGCGTGGCTCGACCGCCGTCCGCGATGCCGGATGACTCGACCAGACGGGGAGCGTCTCCTCACCGTTAGGCTCCCTCGGCGCGATTCCCCCGTTCCGCGCGAGGGAGGCGATACCCACACACAACCCGAGGCCGCTGCTGGCGGGATTCACGCTCATGTGCCTGCCCGTCGCCGTCACCGAGTCGTAGCCGGGCCGCCACCCACCGGCTGGCGGCGCGGCGGTGACGAAGTACCTATAGAGCGTCGAGTCCCCACGCTGGAACGCGACCGCGCGCACCGCGAAGGTCCCGTCGAACCGACCGGCGAGCCGCGTCGGGCCCGCGGATGCCCAGGCGGTGTCGCCCTGACGCTCCCATCTCGCGCCGGTGAGGCCCTGCGCGGAGAATGCGATCACGAGGTGAGCGGCAACCGTATCGAGGGGAAGCACGCTCCGGTACACCGTCCACCAGCAGGGATTCTCGGCGGCCGCCACCGGCGCCGACTCGCTGACCGGTGCCTGACGGTGGCAGGCCGCCGTGAGGGCGACGAGACAGCCGAGCCTAGCGAGACGAAGAGAGTGCTGGGTCACCGCGTGCGGGCTGGGGGTGAGGGTCGAGGCGGCCGTCCACGATGCAGCCACCATCAGGCGGTTCTCTCCGGACGATATACCGTCACTGTCATCCCTCGGCAAGCAACGCCTGGTCGCGAGGGTGGATAGTCGCGTGTCCCCACCCGCCTAACCGCGGCGCTCGGGAACCGCTCGCGCAGAGCGGCTTCCGCGGGGCGCGCGGCGCGGTCGCCTACGACGGTTGACGTATTGTTCGTCGCGCGCCCAAGGCCCCATCATGGCGGCATGCTACTCCATTCAGCTAGCGGCGTCATGCGATGCATGCTTCTCGCCGGGATCGCGCTCTCCCTCGCGGCGTGCGAGTGGAAGGGGAATCAGCTGGCCAGCAACGAACTCGGTGGCGTGACGATGTCGCTCGCCGGGTCGCACTCGGCATCAGATGCCTTTCTCACCATCGGCGACGTCGACACCGTGCTCGCGGGAGCCCTCAGCGGCGGGTGGCCGATCCACACCCTCTGTGAGTCGCGCGGCTCGCCCGAGCGCTTCACCTTCCACTCGAGCGACCCGGCGGTTGCCATCGTGCGCCCCACCGGGGTGCTCCGCACGACCGGCATCGGGTCCACCCTCCTGACGGTGACCTACCAGAACGTCGATAGCCCGCCAGTGCGACTGTCGGTGTCTCCGCCCGCCGTCGAGCTGCGCGCATTTCCGGAAACGATCGATGCCACGACGGGGGATTCGATCGCGCTCACGATCACCGCCCTCGATGAGGCTGGCCAGAGCGTTGCCCGTGTCATCTTCCGGATAGGTCCGGACACGTCATACTGGGCGGTGACGAGCGTTCCGCGCGAGGGGAGCTGGCGGCTCGAGACGCCGCGCATCCTGCACATGCGCGCCGATCGCGCGGGAGTGGTTCACCTGACCGCGTACAGCGAGAACGATCATCCGGAGAGACGAATGCAAACGCACGCGGTCGCGGTCACGGTGCACGATCCGTAGGCTGAAGCCCGAGGTAGCTAGAACACCGGGGGTGGATCGAAGTGCCCGACGCGACCCCACTCGACGACGAGTGCGCGGACGAGCGCGATCCCGCGTTCGGAGTTCGCGGCGACGAAGATCCCCGTGCGCCGCGTGCGGTTGATGGCAAGATAGGCGACCGCGCCC
>DASSZC010000152.1:0-7542 GCA_035702925.1 Gemmatimonadaceae bacterium
CCCGCGCGATCCATGCAGAAGAGCACGTGCAGCTTCTGCAGCGCGACGTCATGGATGACGTTGTCGTACGCCCGCTGCAGGAAGGTCGAGTAGATCGCGCAGACCGGGACGACACCGCGCGTCGCCATTCCGGCAGCGAAGGTCACCGCGTGTCCCTCGGCGATGCCGACGTCGAAGAAGCGCGCCGGATGCGCCTTGGCGACGATCCCCGTTCCGGTGCCGCTCGGCATCGCGCCGGTGATCGTGACGAGCCGGTCGTCTTCCTCCATCAGCTCCGCAAGTCCCTTCCCGAACACCGCGGTGTACGCCGGATTCGCCGACGAGGTCTTGAGCTGTTTCCCGGTGGCCGGGTCGTGGCCCGGAGGAAGCGCGTGCCACTTCTCGACGTGCTCGCCGGCGGGAAAGCCCTTCCCCTTCTGCGTGATCACGTGCACGAGCCGCGGGGCTTTCATCTCGCGGACCGCGGTGAAGGTATCGATCAGCACGTCGAGGTCGTGGCCGTCCAGCGGACCGAAGTAGCGGAGCCCGAGCTCCTCGAACAGCACCCCCGGCGTGAGGAAGCTCTTCACGCTCTCCTCCCACCGCTTCACCAGGTTGCCGACCACCTGCACCTTCGAGGGTGCCGACGCGAGCATCTCGCCGATGGCGCTCCGCACGCGGTTGTAGAGCGGATTGCGCTGGATCGAGACCAGGTACTTCGACATCGCGCCAACGTTAGGCGCGATCGACATCTCGTTGTCGTTGAGGACGACAATCAGGTCGCGCCCGGAGTGGCCGGCGTTGTTCAGCCCCTCGTACGACAGCCCGCAGGTGAGCGCCCCATCGCCGAGGATCGCG
This sequence comes from Gemmatimonadaceae bacterium, assembly GCA_035702925.1. GTDB lineage: Bacteria > Gemmatimonadota > Gemmatimonadetes > Gemmatimonadales > Gemmatimonadaceae > JABFXC01. Next base: position 838 of record DASSZC010000152.1, read on the forward strand.
ACGACCTTCAGCTCCTCACCGTTCAGCTCCGCCGCCGTCGCCATCCCGAGCCCGGCGGAGATCGCCGTTCCCGCATGCCCGGCCCCGAAGGAGTCGTACTCGCTCTCCGTGCGCTTGAGGAACCCCGACAGCCCGCTCTCGGTGCGCAGCGTCTCGAACCGGTCGCGGCGCCCGGTGAGCATCTTGTGCGGATAGCCCTGGTGCCCGACGTCCCACACCAGCTGGTCGGTCGGCGTGTCGAAGACGTAGTGCAGCGCGATCGTCAGCTCGACGACGCCGAGACCGGCCCCGATGTGGCCGCCCGTCCGCGAGCAGACGTCGATGAGCCGTGCGCGCATCTCCTCGGCGAGCGCGCGCAGCTCGTCGCGTGTCAGCGACTTGAGGTCAGCGGGAGAATTGACGCGATCGAGAAACGACATGACGAGTCCGCGTTGGAGCGTAGTGCGACTGCGCGGCCGGCGGCCCAGGATGGGCGCCGGCCCGTCTACTAATTTCGCCGCGCGACCACGTATCGCGCGAGGTGTTCGAGCTGTGGAGTGAGCAGCCCGGCAGCCCGCAGCGCCGAGCAGCCTTCGTCCACCAGCGCCGACGCCCGGGCCTTGGCTCCCTCCACCCCGAGCAGCGCTGGGTAGGTGCTCTTCTGGAGGACGAGGTCGCGCCCCGCCGTCTTGCCAAGGACGTCCGAGGTCGCTGTGACATCGAGCACGTCGTCAGCGATCTGGAAGGCGAGGCCGATCGCTCGCCCGTACACGCCGAGCGCCTCCACGCGTTCATCGGTCGCTCGCGCCGCGATCCCGCCGATGCGAACCGCGGCGCAGATCAGGGCGCCGGTCTTCGCGTTATGAATGCGTTCCAGCTCGTCCAGCGTCAGCGCTCGCCCTTCCCCTTCGAGGTCGAGCAGCTGGCCCCCGATCATCCCCCCCGCCCCGGAGGCGCGCATCAGCTCACCGACCACCCGGCGCGAGTGGGCATCGTCGAGGCCGAGCGACTCCGCGCCGTACAGCGCACAGCGCACGGCGAGGGGCACCATCGCCAGCCCGGCCGCCGTTGCCGCCGGGACGCCGAACGCCTTGTGTACCGTCGGCCGGCCGCGACGCATGTCGTCGTCGTCCATGCACGGCAGGTCGTCATGCACGAGCGAGTACGCGTGCACGACTTCGACCGCCGCCGCGATCCGGGTCACGTCGCCGTGGCCGCCCGCGGCATCAAAGGCCGCGAGGACGAGCACCGGGCGCAGTCGCTTTCCCTCGCCGAGCAGCGAATAGCGAATCGCGTTCGCCACCGCCGGCGGCATCTCGCCGAGAAAGCGCGTGCAGAATTCCTCGAGCGCGCCATCGATCGCCGCGCGCGCGTGGGCCAGCGCCTCGCGCGCGTCGACGCCGGACGCGGCGACCCCGGCCTCACTCATCGAGGTCCTCGAGGGAGAACTCCCCTTCGCTGTCCTCGACGAGCATCTTCACCTGCGCTTCCGCCTGCGAGAGCCGCTCCGTCACGGCGCGGAGGCGGCCGACTCCTTCCTCGAACAGCTTGAGCGCCGCATCGAGCTCGATGCCGTCGCCCGCCAGCTGGTCGACGATCGCCTCGAGCCGGCGGAGCTGCTGCTCGACGCTCTCCGGGTCCGCTCCACGCTTCTTCTCGCTCATCCTGGCTCCGTCGGGCGGACACTCTCGGCGCGCGCGGCGACGCGGCCATCGCGGAGCACGAGCTCGAAGGCGTCGCCGGTCGTGAACTGGGCGGCCCGACCGCGCACTTTCCCATCCGGGCCGAGGGCGACGGCGAAGCCGCGGCTCAGCGTCGCCAGCGGGCTGAGCGCGTCGAGCCGGCCGCCTAACGTCGCGGTGCGTGCGCGCTGCCGCTCGATCGAGCGGGCCATCAGCTCCGCCGCGCGCTCGCGGAGTGCGAGCGCACGGTCGCGCGCCCCCTCGATCTGCTGCTCGACCGCCTCGCCTAACGCGTGGCGCAGGGCGGCGATCTCGGCGAGGACGTCGGAATGCAGGGGCACCGCCGCCTCGGCCGCCGCCGACGGGGTCGCCGCGCGCAGGTCGGCGACCAGGTCACAGACGGTGGTGTCGATCTCGTGGCCGACGGCGGAGATGACCGGCATCGGCAGCGCGGCGAGAGCGCGCGCGACGCGCTCCTCGTTGAAGGCCCGGAGGTCGTCCTTCCCGCCTCCCCCCCGGCCGACGATGGCGACGTCGGCGTCGCCCCAGCGCGCGAGGAGCTCGAGCGCGGCGCACAGCTCGTCGGGGGCGTTCTCCCCCTGCACCGCGGCTGGCACGATCACGATCTCGATCCCCGGCGAGCGCCGGCGGGCGACCGCGATCACGTCGCGGATCGCGGCGCCGGTCGCGCTGGTGACGACCGCGATCCGGCGCGGGTAGCGCGGGAGCGGCCGCTTTCGCTCGGGGGCGAGCAGCCCGTCGCGCTCGAGCCGCCGCAGCGCCTGCTCGATCGCCTTCCGCGTCAGCCCGTCCCCCTCCGCTTCCATCCCGGTGACGACGAGCTGCATGTCGCCGCGCGCGGGATAGACGGTGAGCTGGCCTAACGCGGAGACCAACATCCCCTCGTCGGGGGCGGCGGGAATGCGCCGCTGGTCCCGTGACCAGACGACGCAGCGCACCTGCGCCTCGCCGTCGCCGAGGCAGAAGTACCAATGGCCGTTGCGATGCCGCTTGAAGTCAGTGATCTCGCCGCGCACCCAGAGCCGCGGAAATGCCCCCTGCAGCACGTCGCGCGCGGTCTGGTTGAGGATCGAGACCGGGATCGCGGTCGCCGCGGTCTCGCCGGGCGCGTCGCTCGTCTCGAACGACATCTCGACCGACGCTTCCACCGACGCCTCCATCATCACCGTCGGCGGGAGCTCTTCGGCAGGCGCGTTCGCCAGCGCGAAGAGCGGGTCGAGGAACATGTCGAGCGCATCGCTCGGCCTCGCCGGCCCGCGCCGCGACGACCGGCGTCCCTTCACGCCAGCTCCCCCGCCGCGACGGCGCCCGCGGTAGCCGCCCGCGCGGCGTGCATCGTCGCCGCGCGGACGGTGTTCTTGAGCAGCATCGCGATCGTCATCGGTCCCACTCCCTTCGGAACCGGCGTGATCTGCGACGCGAGCGGACGCACCGCGTCGAAGTCCACGTCGCCGACGAGCCGATAGCCCTTCGGGCTTCCCGGATCGCTCACCCGGTTGATCCCGACGTCGATGACGACGACGCCGGGCTTCACCATGTCGGCCGTCACGAGCTTCGGGCGCCCCGCTGCGGCGATCAGGATGTCGGCACGGCGCGTGTGCGACGGAAGGTCGCGGGTGTAACGGTGGCAGATCGTCACCGTCGCGTTGGCGCCGAGGTGGTCCTGCAGGAGCAGCGCCGCCATCGGCTTGCCGACGATGTTGCTGCGGCCGATGAGGACGATGTCCTTGCCTAACGTGTTCACCCCGCTCTGGATGAGCAGCTCCTGCACACCGGCTGGCGTGCACGGCGCGAACCCGTCTTCCTCCCCGATCAGCAGCTTCCCGACGTTGATCGGATGGAAGCCGTCGACGTCCTTCATCGGGTCGATCGCCCGGATCACCGTATCGGGATCGATCTGCTTCGGCAGCGGCATCTGGACGAGGATGCCGTGCACCGACGCATCGTCGTTCAGGGCGCGGACGTGCGTCAGCAGCTCGGCCTGCGTCGTCGTCGCCGGGAGACGGATGGTGATCCCGTTCATCCCGGCTTCGACGCACGCCCGTTCCTTCGAGGCGACGTACACCGCGCTCGCCGGGTCGTCCCCAACCAGGATCACCGCCAGTCCGGGGACGACACCCACCCGGGCCAGTCCCTGCACTTCCACGGCGAGCTTGTCGCGGATGCGTCGCGCGATCGCCGAGCCATCGATGATGCGGCCCAGCTCCTCGGTGTGCGATGCGTGGTTCGTCGTACCGTCAGCGCGCAAAGTCCACAGCCCTCGTCTCGCGGATGACCACAACCTTGATCTGTCCCGGGTACTGCAGCTCGGCCTCGATGCGCCGCGCGATCTCCTCGGAGAGCGCCGCCGAGCGCGTGTCGTCGACGTCGTCGGGGGTGACGACGACGCGGATCTCGCGCCCGGCCTGGATCGCGTAAACCTTCTCGACCCCACGATAGCTGGACGCGATCTTCTCGAGCCCCTCGAGCCGCTTCACGTACGTCTCGAACGCCTCACGGCGCGCGCCGGGGCGCGACCCGGAGATCGCGTCGGCTGCCTGCACCAGCACCGAGATCTCGCTCTCGTGCGGGACGTCGTCGTGGTGCGCGGCGATCGCGTTCACGACAAGCGGATGCTCGCCGTACTTGGTCGCGACCTCGACGCCGAGCTGCACGTGCGTCCCCTCGTGCTCGTGCGTCAGCACCTTGCCGATGTCGTGGAGAAGCGCGCCGCGCTTCGCCATCGCGACATCGAGCTTGAGCTCCGCGGCCATAGTCGCGGCGAGCCAGGTGACCTCCTTCGAGTGCTGGAGGATGTTCTGGCCATAGCTCGTCCGCCAATGCATGCGGCCGATCAGCTTGATGATCTCCGGGTGCAATCCATGGACGCCGACCTCGTACGCGCTGCTCTCCCCCAGCTCGACGATCCTGGTCGCGATCTCCCCCTGCGCCTTCTTCACGACTTCCTCGATGCGACCGGGGTGGATGCGGCCGTCGGTCACCAGCTTCTCGAGGGCGAGCCGCGCGATCTCGCGGCGGATCGGGTCAAAGGAGCTGACGACCACCGTGTCCGGGGTGTCGTCGATGATCACGTCGACACCGGTCGCGAGCTCGAAGGCGCGGATGTTCCGCCCCTCGCGCCCGATGATGCGTCCCTTCATCTCGTCATTCGGCCGCGAGACGGCGGACACCGTGCTCTCCGCCGTGTGCTCGGCCGCGATGCGCTGGATCGCGAGGGCGACGATCTTCTTCGCCTCGCGATCGGCGTTGCGGCGCGCGGTCTCGCGAATCTCCCGGATCCGGTTGGCGGCGTCAGCCTGCGCCTCCTCCTCCATGCGGCGCAGGAGCTCGGCCTTCGCGTCCTGCGCGGTCATCCCGGCGAGCTGCTCGAGGCGGTGTCGCTGTTCCCCGACGAGTCGCTCGAGCTCCTGCTCACGCTCGGCGGTCGCCTTCTCCCGCTTGGCGACCTCGGTCACGCGTCGATTGAAGTCGCGATCGCGCTGCTCGAGGAGGTCGAGCTTCCGGTCGAGGACAGTGTCCTTCTCCTGAAGCCGCTTCTCCTCGGCCTCGATCTCGACCCGGCGGCCGCGGGCATCCTGCTCGAACGCCTCGCGCAGCCGCATCACCTCTTCCTTCCCCGCCAGCACGGCACCCTTTCGCGAGGACTCCGCCTCGCGTTCGGCATCGCCGACGATGCGCTTGGCAGTCTCTTCCGCGGTCGCCTTCGCCTGCGCCTGTCGCGCGATCTCGCCCTTCGATCCGGTGCTACGTCCGATAACGAAAGAAACCGCGGCGGCCACAATAGTGAGGGTGACCAGCGCGGCGGTCAGCAGCGTTTCGCTCATGGCTCTATCTATATCTCCAGCGCGCCGTGGAGGCACGCGTCCGTGGAAGGGGGCTGCGCGAGCTCGCGCGCGCCCTCGACAGCGGCGCGGCGTGCGGGGCTAACTACAAACCCCGCTTGGAGCTACGGCCCACCGATGAAGCTACGTCGTCGGGGCTGCTTTGGCTAGACCGACTCGCCTCGCTTGGCCGGCGGCAAGAGCCGCCTGATCTCCGCCGCCAGGCTGCGCATCTCGCCGGCCAGCTCGTCGCCCTCTTCGCGGGCGTGAAAGAGCTCGTCGGTGATCTTCATCGCGGCGAGGATCGCGGCCTTCTGCGGCTCGATGACCGTCCCGCTCTCGAGGACGGAGCGGATGGTGTGGTCGACGTATTCGGCGACCGCGCGCGTGAACTCCGCCGATCGCTCGGTGCGGATCGAGTACTCCTCGCCGACGATCGCGACGCGCACGGATCGCTTGACGCTCACTTCTCCCCCCGCGTCGCCTGCTGGCGCACGAACCGGACACGATCGAGGAGCTGGCGTGTCCGCGCGGTCGCCGCATCGACGCGCTCCTTCAGCTGCGCGTTTTCCCGCTTCAACGCCGACACGTCGGCCGGCTCGCCGCCCACGGCCGCTTCGAGCTCCTTCACCCGGGCCTCCGCAATGAGGGCGCGCCGGCGGAATGACGCCAGCTCGTCCTCGAGATGACGCACGAGCTGGGCGAGATCCTGAAAGGCCGCGACCTCAGGCCGTACGCTGGCGGATTCCGAGCTCATGCTCCAGGGTCTTCAAGAGTTTGTCGCGACGCCCTTCGACTTCCTTGTCGCGTAGAGTGCGCTCGGGGTGGCGCAAGGTCAATCGCCATGCCAGCGAGCGGACCCCAGGCTCGACTCCCTTCCCTCGGTACTCGTCGAACAGCGTCACGCTCTCGAGAAGCTCGCCCGCGCCGCGGCGCAGCACCGCCTCCACTTCCGCGGCGGACACGCGGTCGGGCACGAGGAGGGCGAGGTCGAACTCCGTCGCCGGGGTCGTCGGGATCGGACGGTATTCCCGGGCGCGAACTTCCTCGGCCTTTCCCGCCTGCGCGTGGGCGTTCCTCCCCGGCACGGCGACCGCTTCCGATACCACCTCACCAAGTGACAGCTCGACGCCGAACGCGGGCGACGCCCACACCGGCGCATCGAGCGCCACGCGGGTCACGACCCCGCGCGTCGCGCCGTC
>DASSZC010000504.1:0-11694 GCA_035702925.1 Gemmatimonadaceae bacterium
GCGAGCATCATCCGCGCGCCGGGATCGCCGACCTCGGACAACCGGTCCGGGGTGTCGGCGGCGACGAGGGTGTGGGCGAGCAGCCAGTCGAGCAGCTCGACGAGCAGCTTGTCGACGGACTCGAAGTAGAAGAAGACGAGTCCCGCGCTGACCCCCGCCTCGGCGGCGACGGCGCGCGCGGTGACGGCACCGAGCCGCTCGCGGGCGGCGACGGTGAAGGCGGCGCGAAGGATCGCCTCGCGGCGTTCTTCTTCCGGTGCCCTACGCCCGGGCATGGCGGGTCTCGGTGGTCGAGTTATTGATCACGCGGTCAATATAGCGCGGGGTTATTGATCGTGCAATCAATAACGATCGAAGCGGGGCGCCGTCACGGCGTGGGAGAACTCGGCCAAAAATCGCAACGCGTACGCGAATGCGCTTGTTATGCAGCTATTTACATCATAACCAATATTTCCCGACTATATTTTGCATTGTTGAGCTTGCTATTCTGCAAATTTAGCAGATTCGTGTTGACAGTCGGACACCGGCCGCGATAGACTCCGGGCATCCTTCTTTCGCCCCACAGGAGCCCATGAAGCTGATCGTCACCGTCGTCCGCCCTGAACGGCTGCATGTCGTCAAGGAAGCGCTGTTTCGCGTCGGCGTCACCGGCATGACCCTCTCCCGCGTCAGCGGCCATGGCGGGGAGCACGAGGTCATCGAGCAGTACCGCGGGTCCGCGGTGCTCTTCGAGTTCCGCGACAAGGTCCGCATCGAGATGGCGGTCTCCGAGCCCTTCGTCGAGCCGACCGTCAACGCGATCCTCCACTCCGCGCGCACCGGCGAGGTCGGCGACGGGAAGATCTTTATCCAGCCGCTCGAGCAGGTGATCCGCATCCGCACCGGCGAGCGCGACGTCGAGGCACTGACCCCGGTCACCGCCGACGAAGTGCAGGCGCGCGCCGAGGAGCACGCCGAGCTGCACGAAGTCGCCGGGAACGCGGAATGACGGACGCTGCGACGCTGCCGGCGCTCTCCGCCGGCGACACCGCGTGGACGCTGGTGGCGACCGCGCTCGTCCTGCTGATGGTCCCCGGCCTCGCCCTCTTCTACGGTGGGCTGGTCCGCTCCCGCGCGGCGCTCAACACCTTCATGATGAGCTTCGCCGCGCTCGCCCTCGTCAGCGTGCAGTGGGTCGCGTTAGGCTACACGCTCTCCTTCGCGCCGGGCGGGGCGACGGGCGACCTGCGCTGGGCCGGGCTCCGCGCCATCGGCCTCGGCGCCGGTCCCTATTCGGCAACGATCCCCCACGTCGCCTTCGTCGCCTTCCAGGCGATGTTCGCCGGGATCACTGTCGCCCTCATCTCGGGCGCGATGGTCGAGCGGATCCGCTTTCCCGTCTACCTCGCCTTCGCCGCGCTCTGGACGACGCTGGTCTACGATCCCCTCGCCCACTGGGTGTGGGCGAGCGACGGCTGGCTCCGCACGTTAGGCGCGCTCGACTTCGCCGGCGGCACGGTGGTGCACGTCAGCGCCGGGACCGCGGCGCTCGTCGCGGCGACGATGCTCGGCCAGCGGCGCGATCGCGGCCGGACCGCGCTGCTCCCGCACAACGTCCCCTTCACCCTCGTCGGCGCCGGGCTGCTCTGGGTCGGCTGGTTCGGCTTCAACGCCGGGTCGGCGCTCGCCGCCGACGGGGTCGCGGCGAATGCGCTCCTCACCTCGCACACCGCCGCCGCATCGGCGCTCCTCGTCTGGGTGCTGATCGACCTGAGGCGCGTCGGCCAGGCGACCGCGGTCGGCGCGGCCACTGGTGCCGTCGTCGGGCTCGTCGCGATCACTCCCGCGGCGGGCTACGTCTCCCCGCTCGCCGCGATCGTGATCGGTGCCTCGGGAGCGGGCGCGAGCTACGCGGCGATCCAGCTCCGCAACCGCACGCGCATCGACGACGCGCTGGACGTCTTCGCCTGTCACGGCGTCGCCGGGATCGTCGGCGCGCTGCTCACGGGCGTCTTCGCCCAGCGCGCCATCAACGCCGCCGGGGCCGATGGCCTGCTCGCCGGCAACCCTCGGCTCCTCGGGGTCCAGGCGGTCGCCGTCGCCTGCACGATCGTCTTCGCCGGGACGATGACCGCGGTCGTCCTCAAGGGACTGGCGCTGGTGACCGCGCTGCGGTCAGCCGTGCCTAACGAGCTGCGCGGGATCGACCTGACGGAGCACGGCGAGCATGCCTACCACGACGGCGACACCTCCGAGATCGCCGGCGACGGCCTCCGCGTCGGGCAGCCGGTGCTGCTGACGGCGGTCGTGGAGCGCGAGCCGGAGCTGGTGCGGGCGGACGCGGCGTGAGGAGCGGCGGTGAGAGAGAGGGCGTGAAACGGCGGGACTGCTGTTGAACAGGAGTCACGGAGAGCACGGAGCGGTTTGATGACAGCCCGTGGCGGTGACGGTCGGGACACCGGCCCGGAAGAGCTTGGGGCAAGTGGGGGAGATGGTCTCCCCCCGCTTGCCCCAATTTCGTTCAGGCCCGTGGCGAAGGGACCGCTCCGTGCTCTCCGTGACTCCTGTTATCAGCAGTTGAAGCGCATTCGCCCGCCGCGGCTCTCAGCCCTTGATCGTCCCCGACGCCTCGTCCCAGGTCACGACGTTCTTCCGGAAGTACGACTCGTTCGCCATGTGGCAGGCCAGCGCCGCGTGGTGGCCGAATACTGCATCCTCGACGACGGGCTTCCGGGAGCGCACCGCGTCGAAGTAGTTCTGCAGGTGGGGCTGGACGTCGTCGTAGTCGTGGCCGCGGAAGGTGATCGTCTGCGAGGTCGCCTGGCGCGCGACGCGGGCGTCGTTCTCCTCGTGCCACTTCGCGAAGTAGGCGTCGCGCAGCGCCTTCGGGAAGCTGTACGCGTAGTAGCTGGGGTACGAGTCCTCGCTCGTCTGCGGAGTGAAGGTCAGCCCGCCCTGGTTCACCTCGAGCAACCCCTTCGAGCCCTGGAAGCGGTACGTCTCCGGCATCTCCGTCGCGAGGTTGAGCCGCATGTAGACGGGGAGGTCGCCGTAGTAGTAGTTCGTCGCGTGCACGTCGGGCATGTTGCGCCCGTCCTTCCAGTGACGGATCCCGCCGACGGCGAACGCCTGCTTCGGCGGCTCGTTGATCCCGAGCATCACCATCATCCCGCTGATGAGGTGGACGAGCAGGTCGCCGGCGACCCCCGTCCCATACTCCTTCCAGCAGCGCCAGCGCGCGAAGAGCTTCGGGTCGAGCGGACGCTTCGGCCGCACGTCTCCCTGCCAGGTATCCCAGTCGATGTTGCTCGCCGACAGGTCGGGCGGGGGCGGATACTCCCAGGCGCCGGTGGGATCGTTTCGCCCGAGGAATCCCTCGACGAGCATCAGGTCGCCGAGCATCCCCTGCGCGATCATCTCGTGCGCCTTCGCGGTGATGTTCGAGCTGACGCGCTGCGACCCGATCTGCACGATGCGCCCGCTCCTCTTCGCGGCAGCGACCATCGCCACGCCGTCGGCGGCGCTGTGCGACATCGGCTTCTCGCAGTAGATGTCCTTCCCCGCGCTCACCGCGTCGACGACGATCTGCCGGTGCCAGTGATCGGGGACGGCGGCGACGATGCAGTCGATGCTCTTGTCGTCGAGGAGCTGCTGGTAGCGCCGCGTGACCGGCAGGTCCGCGCGCACGATCTCGCGGGCGAGGACGTGGCGGCCGTCGTAGAGATCGCAGGCGGCGGCGCACTCGACGCCGGCGAGGGAGATCGAGGTGCCGAGCAGCCCCGAGCCCTGCATGCCGACGCCGACCATCCCGAATCGCACGCGGTCACTCGGCGCCACCCGCCGCTGCGGAATGGCGAGCGGCTTCGGCGCCATGCGAATGGTCTTCTCGGCGATCGACGCGCCGGCGACAGCGGCGCTGACTCCGAGAAATTCGCGGCGGGTGAAATCATCCTTCGACATTGGCGTCTCCCGATGCTTGTGGTCAGGCGAGCTGCGTCACACGCGCTGAGAATGGCAGCAATCGGGGAGAAGGTCCAGTACCGGCGCCGCGGCCGCGGCGTCGCTGCGCCGCGCCGCGGGTCCCCTCACGCGTTAGGCGGGGCAGGCACTCGAGGGGCAGGTTCCCCTGGACGGGTCGGTTCCTCTCGCCCGACGAACCAGGTTCCTCGGTCAGTCGACCTTCAGGCCGAGCACGTCCTTCGACGCGCGCGGGTAGCGGAGGTCGAGGTCGTCGAGCGCATCGGCGATCGTTCGCGCGACGAGGTAGTCACGAGTGTCATTGTCGTCCGCGGGGACGACGAACCAGGGCGCGTCCTCCGTGCTCGTGTGCTCGAGGATGCTGCGATACGCCTTGGTGTACTCGCTCCAGAGCGCGCGGTCGTCGAGGTCGCCGGCCCTGAACTTCCAGTTCTTCGTCTTGTCGGTGAGGCGGTCGGTCAGCCGCTGCTTCTGCTCATCACGCGAGATGTGAAGCAGGAACTTGAGGACGACGACGCCGCTCTCGGTGAGGAGGCGCTCGAAGTCGTTGATCCGGTCGTAGCGCGCGAGCCATTCCTTCTTCTTCATGTCGCCGTGGACGCGGGGAACGATCACGTCCTCGTAGTGCGAGCGGTTGAAGATGCCGATCATCCCCAGCGCCGGGATGCGGGCGTGCACCCGCCAGAGGAAGTCGTGGCGGCTCTCCGCCTCGGTCGGGGCCTTGAAGCTGGTCACCTCGCAGCCCTGCGGGTTCACCGCGGTGAACACCTTGCGGATCGTGCCGTCCTTCCCTGAGGCGTCCCGCCCCTGGAGGACGATGAGGAGCGCGTGCCGCGCGTCGGCGTAGAGGACGCGCTGGAGGTCGGAGATGCGATCGGTCTGCTTGCGCGCGGCCGCCTCGAGGGCGTCTCCTTCGGGGAGGTCTCCGCGAGCGCGCGCGTCGGAGTCGGCGAGTCGCGCGCGTTCGCCGGGGGCGATGGGATCGAGTTTCACGCCTCAAGATGCAGTGCGCCGCCGATGAGCGGTAGCCAGCACCGAGGTGCACGTGCCGGCGATTGGAACGGACGCCGGCGCCCGGGGGTTTTCCCTGCATCCCGCAGATGGAGAGCGCGCGAAATGCTGACCCTCGTTGCCGATCCCACCCCCGCCCCCCAGCCGGCGCCGCCGGGCACGCCTAACGCGTCGCCGACGGAGTCGCAGCTCTTCGACGCGTACTCGTCGGCGGTGATCGGCGCCGTCGAACGGGTGGGCCCCGCGGTCCTTCACCTCGAGGTCGAGCTTCCCGCGCGCGGCCGCGGGCGGGGGCGGAACGACCGCCGCGGGGGGACGGGATCGGGATTCGTCTTCACCCCCGATGGGTTCGCGCTGACCAACAGTCACGTCGTGAGCGGCGCGCGCACCATTCGCGCGACGCTCGCGGACGGAACGAGGCACCGCGCCGAACTGGTCGGTGATGACCCGGAGAGCGATCTCGCGGTCATCCGCCTGGACGCCGCCGGCCTGACGAGCGCCGAGCTCGCGGATTCGAGCGTGCTGCGCCCGGGACAGCTCGTCGTCGCGATCGGCAACCCGCTCGGCTTCCAGGCGACGGTGACCGCCGGCGTCGTCAGTGCGCTCGGCCGGAGCATCCGCGCGGAGTCGGGACGGCTGATCGCGGGAATCATCCAGACCGACGCCGCGCTCAATCCCGGCAACTCGGGTGGACCACTCGTCGACTCGCGCGGCCGCGTCGTCGGCGTCAACACCGCGGTCATCGCCGGCGCGCAGGGCATCTGCTTCGCGATCCCGGTCAACACCGCGCGCTTCGTCATCCCCCGGTTGATACGCGACGGACGCGTACACCGGAGCTATCTCGGAGTCGTCGGCCAGTCGGTGCGCCTGTCGCGGCGGCGGATGCAGCTGAGCCACCTTGCATCGGGGGGCGGCGTCCTCGTCACCGAGGTCTCGAGCGGGAGCCCCGCCGATCGCGCCGGGATCCGCGCCCGAGACATCATCGTGCAGTACGGCGACGCTCCAGTGGCGAGCGTCGACGACCTGCACGCGCTGCTCACCGACGAGCGGATCGGCCTGCGCGAGACGGTCGTCCTCCTCCGCGATGGCATGACGAGGACGGTGGAAGTCGAGCCGCGCGAGCAGCCGGCGGCACGGTAGCGCGACGGCCGTTGCGCGCTTTCGCCCGCAAGCACTAGACTTCGGCATGCTTCCCCGGCGCGGGCTTCCGCGCGTAGTCATGATGCTCTGGGCGGTGCTGCAGCTCGCGGTGCCGACCCTTGCCGTTGTCGCGGATACCGCGGCGACGACGGCGAGCGCCGGAGCGCATGCGCACGTCGAGTCGAGGAGCGATGCGAGCTGCATCCGCGTGCACGACGCGGAGTGCGTCTTTTGCCAGCTTCTGTCGACGGGTGCGGCGCCAGCGCGGTTCGCGATCGCCGCGCCCATCGCCGCGATCGTCACGCAGGAGATCGGCTTCTCGCCCGCGATGCCTGACGCCGCCGGGGCGCGCGGCGCCTCCCTCCCTCGCGCACCGCCCCCGGGCTGAGTCTATCGCGACGGCGGCGGCTGCCGCGTCGCGCCGGTAGGACCGTTCGCTCGTTGCCGAGCGGCATCATCAGGATGACCGCGCCACCGAACGGCCAACAATCGACAACGATTCAGTGATGCGCAGACTTTTTTCCGCTGTCTGCTTCGTGGGTGCGCTCGCCGGTGCGGCGGGCGCGCAGCAGCCGGACAGCACGCGAAAGCCGGTTACCGCCGCCGACTCGGCGCGCCAGAAGCAGGATTCGCTCAAGGCGATCCAGGACTCGCTCGACCTCATGAAGCAGATCGAAGCCGCGCAGGCACCGCCGGCGGCGACGACGAGTACACCCCCGACCGGGGGCGCAGCCGGGTCGACGAACCCGCGGCTCCTCCCCGACTTCAGCGCGGTCGGCGATTTCGTCGGCGACCTGTCGCCACGGGGGACGACGCAGGGGGACAGCACGCGGTTCAGCGTTCGCGAAGTCGAGCTCTCGGTGCAGGCGGTCGTCGACCCGTACCTTCGTGGCGACGTCTTCCTCGGCATCTCCGATCAGGAGGGGCTCTCGATCGAGCAGGCATTCCTCACGACGACGAGCATCCCCGATCTCGAGATCAAGCTCGGTCGCTACCTGATGCCGTTCGGCAAGCAGAACACCACGCACCGCCACGACCTGCACACGATCGAATACCCGTACGTCCTCCAGCGATTCCTGAGCGACGATGGATTGAAGGGTACCGGGATCTGGGTGTCGAAGGTGTTCGCGCCCTTCGGCTTCTATCAGGAAATTCAGGCGACCGCGGTCGACCGCCTCGGCAGCCGTGCCGACGGGCTCACCACGATCGAGCCGGCGAACAAGTCGCTCGGGGGGATCGGGTATTCGGCGCGATTGCGGAATTACGTGGACATCAGCCAGGCAGCGAACATCGAGCTGTCGTTCTCGGCGATGACGGGGAAGCGCGAGCAGCCGCTCAGCGCCGCCTACGTGACGGGGGCACTCGCGCCACGGGGGATCGACGCGAACGCCGCGCTGGCACGGCAGTCGACCGTCGGGGGCGACTTCACCTTTCGCTGGCGCCCGCTCCAGCAGGGGTTGTACAAGTCGTTCATCCTCCAGGGGGAATTCATGCGGCAGGTCAACAGCCGGTCGCCACAGATCCCCGGCGGGGGCGATGTCACGACGGTGTATGCCGGGCCTCTTCGCGACTTCGACGGTGGCTACGCATTCGCGCGCTGGCAGCTGACGGCGCGTGGCTTCGTCGGGGCGCGGTACGACTGGCTGCAGGACCCTGAGCGCGACGGCAGAACATTTGCCGCCGGCTCGGGGTATCTCGAATGGTTCCCGAGCGAGTTCTCGAAGTTTTCGGCGGCGTACGAGCATCGGACGGCCATGAGCGACGCGCTCGGCAGGGACCGGATTCTGCTGCAGGCGACGTTCGCGCTCGGCCCGCACAAGCCGCATCCCTTCTGAGGAAATCACCACACATGACCGATACGATTCGCCGCCTCCTCGCGGGCGCCGCTGCTGTCGCCGCATTCGGCGCCGCGCGGCCCGCGGACGCGCAGCTCAAGGTGGTGACGAGCACCACCGACCTCTATGACATCGCGAAGGCGGTCGGCGGGAAGAACATCACCGCGACGCACATCGGCGAGGGCTACCAGGATCCGCACTTCATCGAGGCGAAGCCGAGCTTCGTGCTGCAGCTGCGCAGCGCCGACGCCTGGGCGTTCGTCGGGCTCGACCTCGAGATCGGATGGATGCCGCTCCTGCTCGACGGCGCGCGCAACCCGAAGGTGCGGCCGGGGGGCTCGGGGTACATCGACGTCTCGAAGGCGATCCCGGTGGTCGACGTCCCGCAGGGGAACATCGACCGCTCGATGGGCGACGTCCACCCGTTAGGCAACCCGCACTACTGGCTCGATCCGGAGAACGCACGGCGGATTGCGCGGCTGTTCAAGGAGCGCTTCAGCCAGCTCGATCGCAAGCACGAGGATGCCTACGAGAAGAACGAGAAGGCGTTCGAGGCCCGCCTGAACGCGGCCGAGGCGTCGTGGGCGCCGTATCTCGCGCAGATCAAGGGAAAGCCGGTGATCGCCTACCACACGAGCTGGCGGTACTTCGCCGAGTACACCGGGATGAAGATCGTCGCGTTCATGGAGCCGAAGCCGGGAGTGCCGCCGTCGCCCTCGCACGTCTTCGAGGTCATCCGCGACGCGAAGCGAGCGGGCGCGAAGGTGGTGATCCAGGAACCGTTCTACGACCGGAAGATGTCGGACCTCGTCGCGAAGAACCTCGGCGGCACGGTCCTCGTGCTGTCGCCGTCGGTTGGCGGGCAGCCGGGGCTGAACGACTACATCACGCTCATGACGCGCGACATCCAGGCGGCGGCAGCAGCGCTCAAGTGACGACTCGCGCAATGACCGCACTCATCTCCTTCGACCACGCGACGCTCGGCTACGGGCGTCGCGTGGTGCTTTCCGACCTGACCTTCGACATCCCGCAGGGAGATTTCCTCGGGCTCGTCGGGCCTAACGGCGCGGGGAAGACGACGATCCTCCGCGCCATCCTCGGGTCGCTCCAGCCGATGCGCGGGACCGTCAGCATCGCCTCGGGGCTCCGCTTCGGCTACGTCCCGCAGCGGGACTCGGTGGACTACAACTTCCCGCTCAAGGTCATCGACGTCGTGCTGATGGGGCGGTACGACCGCATCGGATTCGGGCGGCGGCCGACGGCGAACGACCGGAAGCTGGCGTTCCAGGCGCTCAAGCACGTCGGGATCCTCGACCTGGCGGAGCAGCCGCTGAACGCCCTGTCGGGTGGGCAGAAGCAGCGGGCGCTGATCGCCCGGGCGCTGGTCGGCGAGTCGACGGTGCTCGTGCTCGACGAGCCGACCAACGGGATGGACCTCGTCTCGACGACGCAGATCCTCGGGCTCGTGCGCGAGCTGCACGAGCGCGACAAGCTGACGGTGCTGATGGTGAGCCACGCCCTCAACGAGGTGGCCAACTACGTCGAGCGGATCGCGCTGGTGGTGGAGCGCGGCTTCCGGCTCGGCACCGTCGGCGAGATCATGACCGAGCAGACGTTGACGGACATGTACGGCATCCCGGTGGACGTGGACGAGATGCACGGGCACCGGATCGTCGTCGCCCGCCGCAACGGGCAGACGACGGGAGAGGCGCCGCATGCTTAGCGCGGCGCTGCTGTTCAAGGACGCGCTCTACGGGTCGCTCATCATCGCGGTGGTCTGCGCGGTGCTCGGCGTCTATGTCGTCCTCCGCCGGATCGTCTTCGTCGGCGCGGCGATCGCGCAGCTGTCCTCGGCGGGGATCGCGCTCGCGCTGTTCATGAGCGGGATGGGGTGGGCGAGCGGGATGACCGCGCATCCCGTCGCCTTCTCCCTCGTCTTCGCGCTGGCCGGCGCGATGTTCTTCGGTCTCGGCGGCGGCGGCAAGGCAGGCGTCGCCCCCGACGCGACGATCGGCGTGACCTACGCGGTTGCCGCGGCCGCCGGAATCCTCCTCATCTCGAAGGCAGCCGCCGGCGAGGCGCACGACATCTTCCTCTCCGGCAACATCCTCGGGATCACCCGCGCCGACGTCTGGGTGCTGCTCGGCGTGAGCCTGCCGGTGCTGCTCGTGCACCTCGTGTTCTACAAGGAGTTCCTCTTCGTCTCCTTCGACCGCGAGACGGCGCGCACGTTAGGCTACCGGGTGACGTTCTGGAACCTGCTGCTCTACTTCACCCTCGGGCTGGTGATCGCCTTCGCCATGCAGTTCGCAGGGGTGATGCTCGTCTTCAACTTTCTCGTCCTCCCCGCCGTGACCGGGATGCTCGTCGCGCGCAGCATGCGCGGCATCTTCACGGCGGCGGTGATCGCAGCGGTGATCGCCGCGTTCACCGGCTTCACGGTCTCGATTCCATTCGACCTTCCGTCGGGACCGGCGATCATCGCGATGTCCGGGGTGCTGGCGCTCATCGCGTGGGTGATCCGGGGGGCGCAGCGGCGGTGACGCGCGGGGCATTCCCTCGCTTCCTCGCCTGACCTCTTGCCTGCCCCGCCCCGCCCGCGTATGAGTAGGGTTGTACGGCGCGCCGATCACCCCGGCTGCCCGGTGTGAAGCGGCGGCTCCAATCGGACCGTCAGATGGAAACGCGTGATTCGTATGCGGCGCTCGCCCTCTCGATCGAGCGCACCGTTCGCGCCGAGCTGGCCCCGGCCGGCGAGCCGCCCGAGCTCGCACCATCGATCGATCGACTGCTCGCCGACGAATCGCGATCACGCGAGATGCAGCTCGGCTGGCTCCGCGCCGGGGTCACCGGCTCGTACCTGCTGATCGCCCTCGGCCGGCTCGCCTTCGACCCGGGAACGGCGCGCACCCCGCGCCTCGCCGCCGTCGCGCTCGGCGCGGTGTCGCTCGCCCTGTCGAGCGCCCTCATCGTCGCGCTGCGCCGAGGGTGGTGTCCGCGGTGGCTGCAGTACGCCGGGCCCGCGTTCGATGGGTCGATGATCTGGGCCGGGTTCATCATCGCGTCGCTCGCCGCCGGCGGGATCACCGTCGCACCGGCGCCCGGGGTGCTCGTCTGTGTCGCGATCCTCTGCGTGCTGCTGACGATGTCCGGCGCGCTGCGCCTCTCCCGTTCGTCGGCGGCGATCGGGACCGCGCTGGCGATCGCAATCTTCGTCTACGCCGCGGCGGCGACGCGCATCGATCCCGTGCAGGTGCTCCTCGCGTCGGGACTGCTCCTCCTCATCGGCGCGCTCGGCGCCGGGATCGCGACGCTGGTGAGGCGCGTCGTGACCAACCAGGTCGAGCGGACGACGCTGTCGACGATGTACCGCGAGGCGCAGCTCACCATCGATGCGCGCGAGCAGGTGCTGAAGATCGTCTCGCACGACCTCCGCAATCCGCTGCACACGATCTCGATGAGCACGAGCCTGATGCTCGAGGTCCCGATGGACGAGGCGCAGCGGGTGAAGCGGCTGCAGATGATCAAGCGCGCGGGGGAGCGGATGACGCGCATGGTGCAGGACCTCCTCGACGTCGCGAAGTTCGAGTCGGGGCGGCTCGGCATCGACAAGCGGCCGCTCGACGTCGCCCCGCTCGTCGGCGAGGCGCTCGACATGCTGCGCCCCCTCGCCGGGGAGCGCGCGCTCCGGATCGAGTCGTCGGTCATCGACGACCTCCCCCCCGTCCTTGCCGATGCTGGACGCGTGCTG
>DASSZC010000066.1:0-2046 GCA_035702925.1 Gemmatimonadaceae bacterium
GGCTCCGCGGTGCAGCAGGTGCCGATCACCGTCGACTCGGCGACGCGCATCGTCGTGCACCTCGAGCACATCCGCCCGGGGCAGACCGCGCCGCGTGGAGCGACGCTGAAGAACCCCTACGCCGGAAACAGCGCCGCGATCGCGACCGGCGCGAAGCTGTTCATCTCCTACAACTGCCTCGACTGCCACGGCGCCGAGGGGAGCGGGGCGATGGGCCCGAGCCTCGCCGACGGGCGCTGGCACTTCGGCGGCGACGACTCGGAGCTCTTCGAGTCGATTTACCAGGGCCGCCCCGACGGGATGCCGGCGTGGGGAAGCGCGATCGCCGCCGACCAGATCTGGATGCTCGTGTCCTACGTGAAGTCGCTCAACGGCGGGAAGGACGTGACGACGGAGAACTTCTCGGGGAAGACGATCGAGCGCACCGGCCACTAGAGCCTCCAGAGCGGATAACACCATTTGAACAGGAGTCACGGAGAACACGGAGCGCTTTGGCAACTGCAAACCTTGACCGATCGGCGGTACGAACCAATTGGGGGCAGGCGGGGCGAGACCATCTCGCCTGCTTGCCCCCGCGCTTTTCGAAGCCCGATCTACTCAGCGCCTTCCTCGGTGGCCGATAGCAGAACCAACTGGTATTGATCACAACCGCTCCGTGCTCTCCGTGACTCCTGTTGATATGCCGTTCCGCTGCGGGGCGAGCGTCAACGGGTAAAATGAAACGGATGAGGCGGATTCGCGTTCATGGGGTCAGAGTCGTTGGATGGCGATGATGCACATCATCGTTCTTCAACAAAGCTGGCCCCTTCAAACCGTGGGAGGTTGCGAGCGAACGAACGCCGAGTAGGTTTGCCAACGATCACCCCACGGAGGCTTGCGTGCAGGTCAAGTCACGATCGAGTGAATACGACGTGTGTATCGTCGGCTCGGGTGCAGGTGGCGGGATGTCGGCGTACGCGCTGACGCAGGCGGGAGCGAAGGTGGTGATGCTCGAGGCGGGCGCCGAATGGTACGCCTCTAAGGATTCGAAGATGCTGTTGCCGGCGTACGCATCGCCGCGGCGCGGGGCGTCGACCACGAGGCGTCCCTTCGGCGAGTTCGACGCCTGCGACGGCGGATGGGACATCGAGGGCGAGCCGTACACCGTCGCTTCGGGGTCGAAGTTCCGCTGGTGGCGCGGGCGGATGCTCGGCGGGCGCACCAATCACTGGGGACGCATCTCCCTCCGCTTCGGCCCCGATGACTTCAAGGGCGGGACGAAGGACGGGATGAGCGACGACTGGCCGATCTCGTACTCCGACGTCGCGCCGTACTACGATCGCATCGACGACCTGATCGGAGTCTTCGGCAGCCACGAGGGGATGCCGAACAATCCGGACGGGAAGTTCCTCCCGCCGCCAAGGCCGCGCTGCTACGAGCTGCTGGTGAAGAAGGCGGCCGACAAGCTGGCGGTGAAGTGCATTCCGTCGCGGCTGTCGATCCTGACCCAGGCCAAGCCGGGGCGCGCGGCGTGCCACTACTGCGGGCAGTGCGGGCGCGGGTGCGCGACGAAGTCGAACTTCTCGAGCCCCGATGTCCTCATCACCCCGGCGCTGGCGACCGGGAACCTCACGCTGATCACCAACGCGATGGCGCGCGAGGTGACGATCGGGAAGGATGGCCTCGCGACCGGCGTCGCCTACATCGACAAGCGCACGGGCGAGGACCGGCAGGTGCGGGCGAAGGTGGTCGTCCTCGCCGCCAGCGCCTGCGAGTCGGCGCGCATCCTCCTCAACTCGAAGTCCTCGATGTTCCCGCAGGGGCTCGGCAACTCGAGCGGGCGCGTCGGCAAGGGGCTGACCGACACCACCGGCACCGACGTCGCCGGCTTCATCCCGGCGATGGCTGACCACGTCCCGCACAACGAGGACGGTGTCGGCGGGATGCACGTCTACATGCCGTGGTGGCTCGACAACTCGAAGCTCGACTTCCCGCGCGGCTATCACATCGAGGTCTGGGGCGGGCTCTCGCAGCCGCAGTACGGCGCGTTAGGCGGGATCCACAACT
>DASSZC010000221.1:0-2687 GCA_035702925.1 Gemmatimonadaceae bacterium
CGGTCACCGGGCTGGGGCCGGCGCTCTCCTGCGCGGCAATCGTCCTCGCCACGATGCTGCTCGTGGTCGAGCTGATCGCTCGCGAGGCGAGCCTGACCCTCGTCGCCGCGCCCCTCGCCGCGCTGCTCACCGTCGCCGCGAACATGGCCGGCCTCGTCACCGAAGCGGACCCGCCCGGTGGCCGCGGCGCCTGGTTCGTCGCCCACATCGCGCTCTCCCTCGCCGGCCTGGCGGCAATGGCGACGGCGGCGGCGGCGGGCACGATGTACCTCGTGCAGCGGCGGGAGCTCCGGTCGCGCCGCTTCGGTCCACTGTTCCGGCTCTTTCCTCCGCTGCAGACTCTCGATCGCGTCAATCACATCGCGGTCATCGCCGGCTGGATCGGGCTGACGTTAGGCATCCTGATGGGACTGGCCTACTCGGTCAGCTTTCACCAGAGCGACATGCCGCAGGTCATCTGGGCACTCGGCGCCTGGGCGGGGGTGACGGCGCTCGCACTGGGGCGCGTCGTCCGCGGCTGGGAGGCTCGCCGGGCGGCGGTCGCGGCCAACACCGCGTTCGCGGCGGTCATCCTGCTCTGGATCGCGATGCGGGTGTTCGCCAGCCAGCCGGGGAAGTTCCTGTGAGCGGCGCCGCGCGAAGCTCGAACGCGGATGGCCGCGTCGCGATCGTGGTCCATGCCGACCGCGTTCGCGTCCTCGTCGTCGGTGCCGGCAAGGTCGCGGCGCGAAAGGCGCTGGCCTTCGCCTCGAACGGCGCGGCGGTGCGAGTGATCGCGCCGAAGGCCGAGCCGGCGCTGCGCGACGCGGCGGCCGCGGGAACGCTCGACCTCACGCTGCGCGGCTACCTGAGCGCCGACATCGCCGATGCCGAGCTGGTGATCGCCGCGACCGACGATCGGGCGACGAACGCCCGCGTCGCGGCCGACGCGCGAACCGCGCACCGCCTATGCAACGTCGCCGATGCGCCGGAGGATGGCACCTTCTCCTCGATCGCGCAGCAGGCGAACGGCGCCCTGCTCGTCGCCGTCGGCGCGAACGCAGTCCCCGCGGCGGCGGCCCGGATACTCGCCGCCATCGGAAAACGGTTCGACGCGCGTTATGACGATGCGCTCGGGGCACTGCGCTCGCTGCGCGAACGCCTTCTCGCCCGCGGCGGAACCGCCGAGTGGGAGCGTGCATCGGCGCAGCTGATCGGCGAGGATTTCATCGAGCGGGTCGAGGACGGCCGCGTCGTCCGTGAGGCGGCGGGATGGCCGTGAGGGTGCGCGTCTCGTGACGCTGGCCATCGTCGGCGTGAGCCATCGCACCGCCGCTCTCGACGTCCGCGAACGGCTGATGGTGTCGGCCTCCGACCTCTCGGCGGCGCTCGGCGAGGTCAGCCACGCGACCGGCGCGCGCGAAGCGGTGATCGTCTCGACCTGCAACCGCACCGAGCTCTATCTCGCCGGTGGCGACGAGTCGGTGACCGGGGCGATGGACTTCCTGTCGCGCCGGATCGGCGAGAGCTCCGAGCCGTACGCCTACGTGCGCCGGGATCGCGATGCGGCAACGCACCTCTTCCGCGTCGCGTCGGGGCTCGACTCCATGATACTCGGCGAGGCGCAGATCCAGGGACAGGTCCGCGATGCGTGGGAGCTCGGACGCGCGGCCTCCGGCGTCGTCCTCAATCGCCTCTTCCAGGCAGCGTTAGGCGTCGCCTCACGCGTGCGTACCGAGACCGCGCTCGGACGGGGCGCGGCGAGCGTCAGCTCGGCGTCGGTGCAGCTGGCGAAGCAGATCTTCGGCTCCCTCGGCGGCCGCCGCGCGATGGTGCTCGGGGCGGGGGAGATGGCCGAGCTCGCGCTCGAATGCCTCGTCGACGAGGGGGTGCGGACCGCGGTCGTCGCCAACCGCACCTACGAGCGCGCGACCGTGCTCGCCGCGAAGTACGGCGCGACCGCGATGCACGTCGACGAATGCTGGGCGCAGGTCGCCGACGTCGACGTGCTGCTCTGCTCGACGGCGGCGCCGCACCCCGTGGTGCGTGTCGCGCACCTCGAGCCGGCGCTGGCGCGTCGCGGCGACCGGCCGCTCTGTGTGATCGACATCGCATTTCCGCGCGACGTCGACCCGGCCGTCCGCGAGATGGAGAACGTCTTCCTCTACGATCTCGACGACCTGCGCGCGGTCGTCGCCGCCAACATCGAGCGGCGGCGCGAGGAGCTCCCGAGCGCGGAGAACGTCATCGCCGACGAAGTGGAGCGATACTGGCAGTGGCTCGCCGGGCTGCACGCGGTGCCGGTGGTCACGGAGATGCGGGCGTCGGCCGAGCAGATGCGCGCGAAGGAAGTTGCGCAGCTGCTGCGGCGGATGCCCAACCTGAACGCGTCGGACCGTGAGGCGATCGAGCAGCTGTCGCGCGCGCTGATGAACAAGTTCCTCCACGAGCCGTCGGTGCGGTTGAAGGCGGCCGCGTCGAATGGCCGTGGGCTCGCGATCGTCGATGCGGCCCGCTATCTGTTCGGCGTCGGGGAGGGTGGAGCCGAGGGGACGCCGAGCGTTCCCGAGCGGACGGGGCAGGACGAGGACAGCGACACCACCAGCAACAACGAACGGAGCTGAGATGGCACAGCGGGTACTGATCACGGGTGGAGCGGGATTCATCGGCTCGCACGTCGCGGACCTCTTCCTGCGCGAGGGATGCGA
>DASSZC010000177.1:0-3471 GCA_035702925.1 Gemmatimonadaceae bacterium
ACCGGTGAAGGTGATGATCATCGGGTTGAAGAAGCGCGCGGCATCGGCGAAGCTCTTCAGCTCGTGCTCCTTCGCTTCGGCGGGGGTCTTCCAGTAATCGCAGAAGCCGCACTTCGCGTTGCAGCGCAGCGTCACCTCGAACTGCACCGAGATCGGCTTGCGGGTCGCCGTCAGCCACGCGTACTTCGCGAGGAAGACCGGGACGTCCCAGGGCTTGAAGCGGGCGGAGAGCATCGGTGTGTCCTCGAGGGTCAGCCGAGCATGGGCAGGGTGATTCCCTGCTCCCGGGCAGTCTCACGTGCGATATCGTAGCCCGCGTCGGCGTGGCGCGCCACACCGATCCCGGGATCGTTAGTCAGGACCCGCTCGATCCGCAGCCGCATCTCCGGGGTTCCGTCGGCGACGAGCACCTGGCCGGCGTGGAGGGAGTTGCCGATCCCGACGCCGCCGCCATGGTGGAAGGATACCCAGGATGCGCCAGACGCGACGTTGAGCAATGCATTGAGAACTGCCCAGTCCGCGATCGCGTCACTCCCGTCGAGCATCGCTTCGGTCTCGCGAAATGGCGAGGCGACGCTGCCCGTGTCGAGGTGGTCGCGGCCGATCACGATCGGCGCCGAGACCTCGCCGCGCGCGACGAGGTCGTTGAGCGCGACCCCAACGCGCGCTCGCTCCCCCTGGCCGAGCCAGCAGATCCGGGCGGGAAGGCCCTGGAACTTGATGTGCTTCTGCGCCGCTTCGATCCAGCGGCGGAGATGCGCGTCGCGCGGGAAGAGCTCGAGCACCAGCTCGTCCGTGCGGGCGATGTCGCGTGGGTCGCCGGAAAGGGCGGCCCAGCGGAACGGACCCTTGCCCTCACAGAACAGCGGGCGCACGTAGGCCGGCACGAAGCCGGGAAAGTCGAACGCGTTCTCGACGCCGGCGTCGAGGGCGACGGTGCGGATGTTGTTGCCGTAGTCGAAGGTGACCGCGCCCATCTTCTGGAGCGCGAGCATCGCCCGCACATGGACGGCGATCGACTTCGTCGCGCGGGCGATGTACTCCCCTGGGTCGCGCTTGCGCAGCTCGGCGCCTTCGGCGAGCGAGAGCCCGGCGGGGAGGTAGCCGTTCAGCGTGTCGTGCGCGCTGGTCTGGTCGGTGAGAACGTCCGGCACCACGCCATCGCGCACGAAGGCCGGGAGCAGCTCCGCCGCATTGCCGACGAGCCCCACGGAGAGTGGCCGCTTCGCCGCCGCGGCCTCGCGGATCCAGCCTAACGCTTCGCCGACGTCGGACGACTTCCGGTCGCAGTAGCCGGTGGCGATGCGCTTGTCGATGCGCGACTCGTCGACCTCGATGCCGAGGAACGCCGCGCCATTGAGCGTCGCGGCCAGCGGCTGCGCGCCACCCATCCCGCCGAGCCCCGCCGACAGCACGAAGCGGCCGGCAAGCGATCCGCCGAAGTGCTGCCGGGCGACGGCGCCGAAGGTCTCGTAGGTCCCCTGCACGATTCCCTGCGACCCGATGTAGATCCACGAACCGGCGGTCATCTGGCCGTACATGATCAGCCCCTTCTTCTCGAGCTCGCGGAACACCTCCCAGGTTGCGAAGCGCCCGACCAGGTTGCTGTTCGCGATCAGGACACGCGGAGACCAGCTGTGCGTGCGGAACACCGCCACCGGCTTCCCGCTCTGTACGAGCAGCGTCTCGTCGTCGCCGAGCGTGCGCAGGGTGCGGACGATCGCATCGAATGAGGGCCAGTCGCGCGCCGCCTTCCCTGTTCCCCCGTAGACGACGAGATCGTCGGGACGCTCGGCGACGTCGGGATCGAGGTTGTTGCAGAGCATCCGCAGCGCCGCCTCCTGCTGCCATCCGCGACAGGAGATCGTCGAGCCCCGTGGTGCCCGTACCTCGCGCGGCCCGGTCATCGCTCCCCGCCCGCGGTGAACCGCCCCGCGGCGACCGCCTCGGCAAGCACGGTGATGTCCCCTGAGAGCACGCGGTCGCTGCCTAACGGCTCGACCATCGCGCGAACGGTCGCGTGGGCGCGGGCGACCCCGCGCCCCGGGCGCAGCGGCGCGCGGCAGTCGATCCCCTGCGCCGCGCACATCAGCTCGATCGCGAGGATGTGCTGCACGTTGTGCACGATGCGACGCAGCTTCCACGCTGCACCCATCGCCATCGGCACGACGTCCTCCTTGTTCCCGTCGGTGGGGATCGTGTCGACGCTCGCCGGGTGGGAAAGTCCCTTGCACTCGCTCGCCATCGAGGCGGCGGTGACCTGGGCCA
Source organism: Gemmatimonadaceae bacterium (assembly GCA_035702925.1). GTDB lineage: Bacteria > Gemmatimonadota > Gemmatimonadetes > Gemmatimonadales > Gemmatimonadaceae > JABFXC01. The sequence continues at coordinate 2,269 of DASSZC010000177.1, forward strand.
TCATGAAGCCGGAGTTCACGCCGGCCTCCGGGCTGAGGAACGCCGGCAGCCCCTGGTTGAAGTCCGGGTGCACGAGGCGGTCGATCCGCCGCTCGGCGATCGTCGCGAGGTTGGTGAGCGCGATCGCGAGGAAGTCGAGGGCCATCGCGACCGACTGACCGTGAAAGTTGCCGCCGCTGAGGATTTCGCCGTTCTCGAAGACGAGCGGGTTGTCCGTCGCCGCGTTCAGCTCGCGGCCGATGACCCCGGCGGCAAAGTCGATCGCATCGAGCACCGGGCCGTGCACCTGCGGCATGCACCGCAGCGAATAGGCGTCCTGCACGCGCGGATCGCCGTTGCGATGCGACTCGCGAATCTCGCTGTCCGTGAGCAGGGAGCGGAGCAGCGCCGCGGAAGCAGCCTGGCCGAGTTGCCCGCGCGCATCCTGGATGCGGGAGTCGAAGGCGACCGGGGTGCCGAGCAGCGCCTCGAGGGACATCGCGCCGGCGACGTGCGCGGTCTGCCAGAGCGTGTGCGCATCGACGAGGGCGAGCGCGGCGATCCCGGTGTGCGCCTGCGTGCCGTTGATCAGGGTGATTCCCTCCTTCGGCTCGAGGCGCACCGGCGACAACCCGGCTCCGCGCAGCACGTCGGCCGCACGCCCAGCCTTGCCGTCGCGAATCAGCGCCCCTTCGCCGATCAGGCCGAGCGCGAGATGGGCGAGGGGCGCGAGATCCCCGCTCGCGCCGACGCTTCCCTGCTCCGGGATCGGGGCCCATATCCCCGCGTTGAGCATCTCGAGGAGCAGGTCGACGAGGGCGGGGCGCGCGCCCGAATAGCCCTTGGCGATGACGTTCGCGCGCAGCAGCATCATCGCCCGCGTCTCCCGCTCGGGGAGCAACGCCCCCACCCCGGCGGCGTGCGAGCGCACCAGGTTCACCTGCAGCTCGGCGAGGCGATCGGGAGGAATCGCGATCTCGGAGAGCTTGCCGAATCCGGTCGTCACTCCGTAGACGACTTCGTTCCGGGCGACGATCCCGTCGACGACGCGCCGCGTCGTCCCCATCCTCGCCCGCGCCGGCGCCGCGAGCTCGACTCGTGCCTCACGCGCGGCCACCCGCGCGACCTGCTCCACGGTCAGCGACTGCCCATCGATCTCGATCGTTCGATCCATGAGCGTCAATGTCGCGAGGGCGCGGCGAGCGAACAAGGGTTTGGCGGTCG
>DASSZC010000303.1:0-2232 GCA_035702925.1 Gemmatimonadaceae bacterium
CCCCACCTGAACGTGGGCATTCCTCCCCGGCACCGCGACCGCATCGGATGCGACTTCGCCGAGCGACAGCTCGATCCCGAAGGCGGCCGAAGCCCAGACCGGCGCATCGAGCACGACGCGCGTGACGGCACCGCGGGTCGCGCCATCGACGGCGATCTCCCAGAGCACGCCACTCGAATTTCCGCCGCGCAGCTCGACGCGCGCGGCGGGATACGCAACTTCGGCGATCGATTCGGCGAGTCCCTTCGCATCCCACTCGTCGAAGGCGGGCGGCTTGCTCTCGGTGAAATGCGGAGGGCGCCGCGAGCCCATGATCAGAGCGCCGACGCGCGTCTCCTCGCGCGGAAGCTGGCCCGTTCCGGATGCGAAGACGTTTCCGATCTCGAACAACCGGACGTCGCCCTGCATGCGCGTCAGGTTGTACTCGGCGCGCCGCGCGAGGGTGTCGAGGACTTCGCGCCGCAGGTACGCTTCGTTCTCGGCGAGGGGGTTGAGGACGCGCACGAATCCCGCGCCGTCCTCCGTCCCGCGGACAAAGGGCATCGGCCGCACCTCGTACAGCCCGGCGGCGACCAGCGCATCGCGCAGCGCCGCGGCGAGCGTCCACTCGCGCGGGGTCGGCACCGCCGATGGGCGCACGCTGCGCAGCTCGTCCGGGAACCGGTCGTACCCGACGAGGCGGGCGACCTCCTCGACGAGGTCGATCTCGTCCACCACGTCGCCGCGCCAGCTCGGCGGTGTCACGGTGAGCTCCTCGTCGCCGGCGAGCATTTCCGTCCCGGCGCGTATCGCGACGGTGAACCCGATCGCCGCGAGGAGCTTTGCGATCTCCGCCGCCGGCACGGCTTCGCCGAGCAGCCGCCTCACGCGCGCGACCCGGAGCACTACCGCCGGGTGTGAGCGCGGATCGGGATACAGGTCGACAGGCGTGCCATCGACCGTCCCACCGGCGAGCGCGGTGATGATCTCGACGACCCGCTGCAGCCCGGCCGGCGGAAGCTCGGGATCGATCGTCCGCTCGAAGCGGTAGCTCGCGTCGGTCGACAGCCCTGACGCGCGGCGTGCCGCGCGCGTGTGGCGGGGATCGAAGATCGCGACCTCGACGAAGAGATCGGTGGTCGACTCGGTGACCTCGCTGTCGCGACCGCCCATCACGCCGGCGACGGCATGGGCCGCGGTCGCGTCGGCAATCACGGTGATGCGCTCGTCGAGCGTGCGCATCGCGCCGTCGAGGGTGACGAGGGTCTCGCCTTTCCGCGCCCGCCTGACGACGACCTCGTTCCCCCCGAGCTTCGCGAGGTCGAAAGCGTGGATCGGCTGGCCGAGCTCGTGGAGCACGTAGTTCGTCGCATCGACGACGTTGTTGATCGACCGCACTCCGATCGATTGCAGTCGCCCGGCAAGCCACTCCGGGCTCGGACCGACCTTCACGCCGCGCAGCACGACCCCCATGTAGCGCGGGGCGAGCGACCGGTCGGCGACCTTCACCGTCACGGGCCCTGCCTTTCCGCTCTCGCCGGCGCACTGCGCCCCGGGCAGCGTCGCCGCGCTCCCCGGGATCTTCGGCAGCTGCAGCGGGATGCCTAACGCGGCGGAGAGCTCGCGGCCGATCCCGCGATGGGAGAGGAGGTCCGGCCGGTTGGGGAGGACGTCGACGACGATGCGCGTATCCCCCGCTGCCACCGCGTCAAGGAAAGGTGTTCCCGGCGCGGCGTTCACGCTCAGCTCGAGGATCCCCTCGTGGTTCTGCCCGAGCCCGAGCTCGCGCGCCGAGCAGAGCATCCCATTCGACCAGGCGCCGCGGATCTTCCGCTTGTCGAGCTTCAGCCCGCCGGGCATCGTCGTCCCGCTCGGCGCGAAGGGATAGAGCGCACCGGCTTTCACGTTAGGCGCCCCACAGACCACATCGACCAGCTCGGGCCCGCCGGCGTCGACCCTGGTCACCCAGAGGTGGTCGGAGTCAGGATGGCGTGCCGCCTCGACGACGCGCGCGATCACGATCGGCGCGAGGTCGGCGCGCAGCGCGACGAGCTCCTCGACGGTCGCGACCCGCTCGGTGAGGAGGTCGCGCACCTGCGCGGGGGACAGCGTATGTGGAACGAGGGCGCGCAGCCACTCGTGAGAGACGTTCATCGGGCGATCTGCTCGAGGAAGCGGACGTCCGAATCGTAGAGGATGCGGATGTCCGGGATCTTGTAGCGCTGCAGCGCGATGCGCCCCGGCCCCATGCCG
>DASSZC010000545.1:0-6761 GCA_035702925.1 Gemmatimonadaceae bacterium
GCCTCGCGCTGGCCTTCCGACTCGAGGATCGCGGCGCGCTTGCTCGCCTCGGCGCCGGTGACGAGGGCGCGGCGCTCGCGCTCGGCGCGCATCTGCAGCTCCATCGACTGCTGGATGTCGCGCGGGGGCTCGATCGACTGCAGCTCGACGCGGGTGACGTCGACGCCCCAACCGATCGACGCCTCCTCGATCACCTCGCGCATGCGGCGGTTGATCGTGTCGCGGCTGCCTAACGTCTGGTCGAGCTCCATCTCGCCGACGATGTTGCGGAGGGTCGTGCGGGTGAGGGTTTCGAGGGCGTACGGGAGGTTCTGCACCGCGTAGGTCGCCTTCTGCGGATCGGCGACGCGGTAGTAGATGACGGCGTCGATGTCGATGGTGACGTTGTCCTTCGTGATCACCGGCTGGCTCGGGAAGTTGAGCACCTGCTCACGGAGATCGATGCGCGCCGTCGAGCCGGCGCTGATGCGCTTGGCGCCGTTGACGTCGGTGCTGAAGTAGCGGACGTCGATGGTCCGCGGGCGCTCGACGAAGGGGATGAGCAGGTTGAAGCCGGAGCGCCCGAGCCGGTTGAAGCGCCCGAGCCGCTCGATGACCATGACTTCGGCCTGGCCGATGATCTTGACGGACTTCGTGACGACGAAGAGCGCGATGATCGCGCCGATGCCCGGGATGAGCAGAAGACCCACGATTGACCCTGCCGCTGAGGTGACGAGTGATTTTACGTCTCGCGGCGGGGGACAGCAATCACCAAACGGCTGCGCGAGCGGCGCGCGCGGCGTCATAACGACACACGCCGCCGCTCCGGGTGGAGCGGCGGCGCGCGATACTGCCGGCTGGTGCTAGCGGCTCAGCGAGACCCGCGGCTGGCGATCGCGGCGCGGGCGAGCAGGTCGCGCTGCGACGAGCCCGTCGCGAGGAGGTCGAGCGCCTTCTTGAGCGGAGCGTCGTCCTTGATCGAGCGGCGCTTCGCCGCGGTGTCGCCGAAGGCGACGCGCGAGACGCGCTGCTCCAGCTCGCGGTTGATCAGCGCCTCGCCAGCGTCGTAGACCTTGCGATCGACCTGGATCCCCGCCGCCGTCATGCGCCTGTACAGCTCCTCGCGCCACGCCGGCTGCACGGTGAAGTCCTTCTTCACCGACGGCCGGAGCTCGAGCGCATAGTCGCCGATGACGGTGAAGTAGGCCGCCGACTTCGGGGCGATCAGCTTGGCGAGGGTCTGCTCGGCGGTGGTCAGGGTGTCTTCCTTGATGACGACATCAGGGGTGACCGCGCCGCCGCCGTAGACGATGCGGCCGGCGTCGCTGTGGAAGACCGGACGCGCCTTGCGGGCGGAGTCGGTCTCGAGCGAGTCGGGGGTCACCTCGACGAACCGGCCATCAGGGAGAAGCTTGCGCTCCTTCTGGATCGAGCGGCCGCTCGGGGTATACCACTTCGCGGTCGTCATCTTGAGCGCCCATCCGCCGTCGAGCGGATAGACCGTCTGGACGAGGCCCTTGCCGAAAGACGTCTGGCCGACGATCAGTGCGCGATCGTGATCCTGGAGCGCGCCGGCGACGATCTCCGCCGCGGACGCCGTGTAGTTGTCGGTCAGCAGGACGAGCTGCAGGTCCTTGAACTGCGCCGCGCCCTTGGCCGCGAAGCTGGCCTGCTGGTCGGGACCGCGTCCGCGCACGCTGCTGATCTGCTGGCCGTTGTCGAGGAGGAGGTCGCCGATCTTGATCGCCTGCTCGAGGATCCCGCCCGGGTTGTCGCGCAGGTCGACGACGATCGACGTCGCGCCCTGCTTGACGAGGGTCCGGAGCGCACCCTCGAATTCATCGGCCGCGGTCTCGTTGAACTGCAGAAGTGGGAAGTAGCCCGTCTTCGAGTCGAGCATCATCGAGTACTGCACGGCCGGGATGTGGATCTCGGCGCGGGTGAAGTTCACGCCGATCGGCTCGGCGACGCCGGGGCGGCCGAACTTGACCTGGACCTTCGTGCCCGGAGTGCCGAGCAGGGTCTCGGAGACCTGGCTCGTGGTCCAGCCGCGGGTGTTGGCGGTGTCTATCTGGATGATGCGATCGCCCTCGCGAATACCAGCCTTCTCGGCGGGGGTATTCGGGAAGACGCGGCTGACGGCGACGCCGCCGGCATCGAGAGGCTGGATGAGCATCCCGACGCCGCCGTAGTGGCCATTGATCTGGCGGGAGAGCGTCTCGCGCTGCTTCGGCGAATACAGCTCGCTGTAGGGATCGTTGAGCTCCTTCACGAGGCCGCGCGCGGCCTTCTCGTAGAGCGCCGATGCGTCGAGGGTGTCGACGAAGCGATCCTGGACGAGTTCGAGGACGTCGCCGAGGAGTCGGGCGCCGTCACGCGCGGACTTTTCCTGGGCGAGGAATCCGCCAGCGATCAGCGGGACGATGACGAGGCCGGCGATCGCGGCGCGACGTAAACGAGGCATACGGGAGAGACTCGACTCGCGAGAAGAAGTAACCAGGCTACTGATATTTACGCGCGTGACCGCAGAACGTTCCCGCAGTCACGCGCGCACGGTGCTGTTACGCACCCTCCTCGGTCCCACTGGCCCAGAGATTCTTCCACGTGATCTCCCGGCCTTTGCGAAAGCCCTTCTGGGTCAACTTCACGCCTTCGGGAGAGATGGTGACCATGTATGCGGTACCATCCATCTCGATTTCGCGCTTGATAGTCTTGTCGAGCTTGGTCGCCATTTGAGCGGCCTCCAGTACGGGTGAGGGATTGCGTGCGGGAAGGATGCAAAGTTCGGGCGACGAAGGCCAGCCCGGCGGGAAGAAGGATTCGTGCAGTCGGTCACATCGCCGTCATGCCGGGCGTCAGAGCAGGCGCGAGCCGAGCATGTAGTCGACGTACCACTGCCGCTTGTTCTGCCTGACGACCGCATCGCGCAGGAGGCCGGCGGCGACGAGCATCTCGTGCGCCGGCTGCAGCACGCGCTGCAGGTGCGAAGGGTAGCGCTGCGTGAGCGGCAGCTGCTCGGCGAGGCGCGTGAGCTCGATGCGCCAGGTGAGCGCGCCGTTTTCGCGCGCGACCTCGAGCAGCCGGTAGAGGCGGCGCGCGACGGGCGAGGAGAGGGCCAGGTAACGCGGCGCGGAGAGCGTGACGACATGGCTCGCCGCGATGTTGCCGCGGATGAAGGGCGAGAGCATGACGCGCGCGTCGCCCGGCTCGCTCGCGGTGAACGAGGAGAAGAGCGTGAGCTGGTCGCGATCGTTGGAGCGACGCCGCTCGATGAGGACGGCATTGAGCAGGGTGAAGGCGCCGTCGAGGGTCGCTCCGGCCACGGCGTCGAAGTAGGCGCCGGTCGATTCGAGCACGGTGCGCTCGAGGCGGGAGAGCGACGCACGCAGCTGCTCATAGGTGCGGCCGTCGACGCGCCGTCCCATCGAGCGCAGGAAGTTGTGGAGGGTGAACGACACCACTCCATCGGCGGGGGAGCCGGCTTCGTGAAAGCGGTGGAGCAGCTCGACGTATACGTCCTGGTCGAATGTCCCGGGGAGGCGGTCACCGGGGGCGGCGAGCACGCGCCACCGCGCCCCCGACTCGAGCGCGAAGGATATCATTCCCTCATCCGACGTGTCGCTCAATCGAAAGAGGGGAAATGCCTCGAGCGAGCGATCGAGAACGATCGCGCGGCTGGCGGGGCGGCGGCGCACGGCGAGCGACATGGCGATCAAACTGCGGTTCATGCGGCTCGCGGGCAACCGTTCATCCACATCTGGCACGTTGTCTGATATACCCGGACACCATACATGAAACGAATATTGCTCTACATCCTTGGCGGCGTGGTCGGGTTACTCGTCCTCGTCTTCGCCCTCATCGGGTTCATCTCGGTGACGCGCGGTACCCCGGTGAAGCACGTGGAGGCACCGGGCGATGCGAGTGGGCCACCAGCCCCCAGCGACTCGATGTTCCTCTCGACGCTGGACCTGCTGACCGGCATGCACCTCTCGCAGGGGAACGCGATCGAGGTGATGATCAACGGGGACCAGACATACCCGAAAGTCTGGAACGACCTGCGCAACGCGAAGCGGTCGATCACCCTCCAGATGTACTACGCGCAGCCCGGCCAGGTAGCCGACACGATGAAGGCGATCGTGATCGACCGTGCGCGCGCGGGGGTGAAGATCCTGTTCCTGAACGACGCCTTCGGCGCGCAGAACCTCCCCGAGGACTACTGGAACGAGATGAAGGCCGCCGGGGTGCGCATCGCCACCTTCCGACCGGTGAAGTGGTACGACCTGCACAAGGCCGCCTTCCGCTCGCACATCCGGGTGATCGTGGTCGACGGGAGCGTCGCGTACACCGGCGGCTTCGGGCTCGATGACAAGTGGCTCGGGGACGGGCGGCACAAGGATCAGTGGCGCGATTCGAACGTGCGCTTCCGCGGTCCGGCGGTGATGGCGCTGCAGGCGACGTTCGCTTCCGGGTGGGCCGAGGCGACGGGCGAGCTGCTCACCGGCGACCTGTTCTTCCCGCCAAAGGAGCTGAAGCACGACGGGACGCAGCTGGCGACTGTGCTCCACACCGCGCCGACGGTCGGGAGCACGGCGGCCGAGCGATACCTCGCGCTGTCGATCGCCAGCGCGCGGAAGTCGTTGTACGTCTCGAACTCGTACTTCGTGCCTGACGACGACTTCCGCAGCCTGCTGATCGCGGCGGCGAAGCGCGGCGTCGACGTCCGGATCCTGACGACGAGCGCGGAGACCGACGTGAAGACGACGTGGCGCGCCGGACGCGCGCACTACGAGCAGCTGCTCGGCGGCGGGGTCCGCGTCTACGAGTACCAGCCGGTGATGATGCACGCGAAGTCGATCGTCGTCGACGGCGTGTGGGGCGGCGTCGGGACCATGAACTTCGACAACCGGTCGATGGTGTTCAACGACGAGTCGATGCTCGTCGCGCTCGACGCCACCTTCGGCCGCCAGCTCGACGAGATCTTCATGGACGACCTGAAGTTCTCGAAGGAGATGAAGCTCGAGGAGTTCCGGAAGCGGCCGTGGAGCGACAAGCTGCAGGAGCAGGCGGCGGTGCTGCTCTCACGGCTGCTCTAGCGTCAGGCCTAACGTCGGTCCCTAGCGGAGCTCCTGCCGGCCGAGCGCGGCGCGGACGGCCTCGCGCATCGCGATCAGCGCCTGCTCGTTGGACGACGGCGAGTCGCCGCGGACGTGAAGCTCGACGCCCTCGGCGACCGACATGCGCCGCCAGGAGACGGGGGTGTCGTCCTCGGTCGCCGGCGACACCGGATTGGCGACGAGCGCCGGAGCGAGCGACTGGGCGATGCGCCGCTCGAGCGCGTCGCCCGTCACGTCCTTCATCTCGCGCTTGATCGTCTCCAGCGTCTGGCCTTCGCGCTGGCGGATCTTGATCGCCAGGAGCTGGAGGAAGTGGCGATAGCCGTACGTCGCCGCGGTCCCCGCGCCCTCGGGGCGATCGAGGAGTCCGTGCGAAACGTAGAAGCGCACGGAGCGCGCGCTCGGCGCCGCGCGGGCGGACGCGTTGGTCGGGCGCAGTCCGGCGGAGTCGACGAGCGCCGTGACGTGCGCGGCGAGACCTCGCGCGTTCCACGGCGAGTGGCGCGCGTGGGCGCGAAGGAGCGTGACGGGCGTGTCGGCCATGCCGCCAATTTAAGCGGTTGGCGACGGTGAATCGCTAGGCCTTGACGCTCGATCCAAGCGGTTTGTCCTCGCGCTTCGCGCCGGCCCTGGCCAGGAAGGCGGTGACGGTCTCGATGAATTCGGCGGGCCGCTCGTCGTGCGGGAGGTCTCCGGCATCGTCGAAGATCGCGACGTCGAGGTCGGGCTTCGCGGTGAGGAAGCCGCGCGCTTCCTCGACCGGCGTTTCGCTGGCGTGCTCGCCCCAGACGAGGAGCGCGGGCTGCGCCAGCCGGCGAAGGGCTCGGCGGACATCGAGGTTGAGGTGGCCGGCGACGAACGCCGCCGGGGCGTACTTCGCCCCGGGCTGGTGCGCGGTGCAGAAGTAGTCGTCGATCATGTCCTCGGTGACGAGCGAGTCCTTCCAGTAGATCCGCTCGAGGTAGTAGCGCAGCGATCGCCGCGAGACGAGGCCGTTGAAGAGCGCCGTCCCGACCACCGGGGTCTCGAAGGCAAAGCGCGCGGTGTCGCCACCGGTCGACGGGGCCTCGTGAAGGCGGACGAGCCCCGTCGGCTGAATGAGCACGAGCGCGGGAAAGCGCCCGGGATCACGCGCGCCGAGGACGATCGCGTAGGCGGCGGACAGCGACGACGCGACGAGCACGCACGGCTTGCCGATGACCTGCGCCGCGAAGTCGCCGATCAGGCCGATGTAGAAGCGCGCGGTGTAGCGCGCGCGCGGGCGGTCGGAGAGCCCGAACCCGATCAGGTCGATCGTGTAGACGGTGTGCTGCTCGGCGAGCGCGTCGACCACCTCGCGCCATTCGTACGACGAGGCCGCGGCGTGGATGGCGTGAACGAGGAGGAGTGGAGATCCACTTCCACGGCGAGTCCAGGCGACCCGATGCCCGCGCCAGGTGAACGTCCCTTCCTCGCCACCGATCGAGTTCTCGAGGGGTGGGACGTCGTGGCCGGCGAGCGCGTTGAACGCCGCCGCCGCACCGATGGCCGCGCCACCCGAAAGAACCAGCTTACGCCACCGCATCGCACTTCCTCCGTTCTACCGCCATTCGTGACGACCGCGAACATCCCTCCACTCCGGAACGCGCGAGCAGCGCCATCTGCTCCCGCGCGTCCATCTCGCATGAG
>DASSZC010000099.1:0-2109 GCA_035702925.1 Gemmatimonadaceae bacterium
GGGTCGAAGCAGCGAGAGCCGGATACGAAACTACCGGGGGTCGAAGCAGCGAGAGCCGGATACGAAACTACCGGGGGGTCGAAGCAGCGAGAGCCGGAGACGAAACTACCGGGGGTCGAAGCAGCGAACGCCGGGCAGAAAGGGTCCAAACGTCAGAGCCATTGAACGGCGGTGAGGACGGCGGCCGAACGATGCGCGCCGCTTTTCGGATCGGAGCCGTTGCACGCATTCGAAGCAGCGATGGCCTCCTGGCCGGAGCGGCTTCGAACAATCGGTTTCTTCGTCCCCGACTCTCGCTGCTTCGAAACCTCGGTCCTTTCGTCCCCGACTCTCGCTCCTTCGAAATCTCGGTCCTTTCGTCCGCGACTCTCGCTGTCTCGCCCCCCGTCCCCCCGTTAGTTTTTCCGCCATGCCCCTCTCCGTCTCCCGCCCTCGCATCGTCGACCTCCTCGAAAAAGCCAGGCACCATCGCATCGCCATCGTCGGCGACGCGATGCTGGACGTCTACCTGCGCGGCGATGTCGATCGCATCTCGCCGGAAGCGCCTGTTCCCGTCGTCAGGGTGCGCGAGCGCAAGCTCGCGCTCGGTGGAGCGGCGAACGTCGCGCAGAATGTGGCCGCGCTCGGTGCGAAGGCGGAGCTGGTCGCGATCGTCGGCAAGGACGTCCCCGGCACCCTCCTCCGCGAGATGCTTGGCGCGATCGGCGCCGAGGAGCGGGCGCTGGTCGAGGGGGCGCGGCCGACGACGACGAAGACTCGGGTCCTCGCTCGCGCGCAGCAGGTGGTGCGCTTCGACGAGGAGGAGGATGCCGACGTCGCCGGGGCGGAGATCGAGGCGCTGATCGAGGCGGTGAACCGGGCGGTGGACGATGCCGACGCCCTCGTCCTCGAGGACTACAACAAGGGAGTGCTCGTCCCGCGCGTGATCGAGCATGCCGTGGAGCGGGCGCGGGCGAAGAAGATCCCCGTCGTCGTCGACCCGAAGTTCCGGAACTTCTTCGCCTATCGCGGGGCGACGGTGTTCAAGCCGAACCGCCGCGAGCTCGAGGCCGCGTTAGGCGCGGCGGTCAGCATCGACCACCCCGAGGCGCTGCCCGAGACCTTCCGCCGGCTCGGCGTCGAGCACCTCCTGCTCACCCTTGGCGAGCGCGGGATGGCGCTCCTCTCGGCCGACGGCACCACCCATCGCGTCCCGACCACCGCGCGTGAGGTGTACGACGTCGTCGGCGCCGGCGATACCGTGACCGCGTATCTCGCGACGATGCTCGCCGCCGGGGCGACGATGCGCGAGGCGTCGGTGATCGCGAACTTCGCGGCCGGGGTCGAGGTCGGGAAGCTCGGCGCGGCGACGGTGAGCACCGCCGAGGTCCTCGAGGCGTACGACGAGTACCGGGCGCACGCGCCGAAGGCGTGACCACGCGAGGAGCGGCGTAGTCCTCATCTCGTGATCTCCGCAATTCGAACGCTCCGGAACGCCGTGCTGCTGCTCGGCGCCGCGCTCTGCCTGCCCGCTGCCGCGCGTGCGCAGGCCGGCCTCTGCGCCTCCCCCGCCTATCGCGCGACCTCGCGCGCGACCGTCGGCACCGCCGCGGCGGCGGGCAATCTCGCCCTGTACCAGTACTTCAAGCGCGCCTGGTGGAATGGGCAGCCGGCGCGGCACATGTGGATCAACTGGGAGCAGCGCGAGCCATTCCGCGAGATGGACAAGTTCGGCCACGCGTATGGCGGCTACCACCTCGCGCGCATCAGCGGCGAGTTCCTCGACGGGGCGTGCGTCTCACGAGGGAAGGCGGTCTGGTGGTCGGCGGCGTACGCGGCGGCATTCCAGCTGCAGATCGAGATGTGGGACGGGAAGCAGGCAGAGTACGGCTTCTCCCCACTCGACCTCGCCGCCAACACCGCCGGTGCCGGCTACGCGGTCGCCCAGCACTATGTACCGGTGCTGCGCAGCGTGAAGCCGACGATCTCGTATTCCCGTACCCTCGCGTCGAAGCGTTATGGTCGCGCGCAGGGGAGCGAGCTGCGGCCGACCACCGATTATTCGGGGCAGACCTACTGGCTCAGCTTCGACGTCGACGCGATGCTGCCTGACGATGCGGCCCGCTGGTG
>DASSZC010000442.1:0-2011 GCA_035702925.1 Gemmatimonadaceae bacterium
CAGCGGGCCGCGCACGACGCGCGGGTCCTCCTCGTCATCGTCGTACTCCTCCTCGTCGTAGTGCGCAGGGTCGAAGGTGCCCGTCACGCGCAGGTAGAGGCGGTCGACCCGAAAGAGCAGCCAGGCGAACGTCCCCATCGCGACGAGCGTCGTCGGCAGGGCGACGAGGAAGTGGCTCGCGATCGAGTTCGTGACCTTGGAGGCGGCCCACAGGCAGAGAACGGGGATCCCGACCCAGAGAACCAGCGTCCCGGCGAAGAGGACGATCAGCAGGAACGCCGCTGCGAGGCGGTCGCGGGTGCGCATCTGCCGGGCCTGGAGCACCATCTCGGTCATCGTCAGCCCCCTATCGGGGCCCTCGGGTTCGCGCCCCAGAAGATGAACGTCCCCATCATCCCGATCAGGTGCACGAGCACGATGTTGAGGACCATGGACTTGGCCGTCGCCTTCCCGACGCCCACCGGCCCTCCCGACGCCGTGTAGCCGTAGTAACAGCCGACGAGCACGATGGCGGTCGCCATCGCCATCCCCTTGATCACGCTGAAGAGGAGATCGGGCGGGTTCTGGAACATCCAGAAGATCAGGAAGTAGCCGCCCGAAGAGGTCTCCGAGATCTGCTCGACGACGGCGATGTAGCTCGCGATGTACATCACGGCGATCCCGCCGAGGTAGACGAACGGCAGCGTCATCCACGCCGCGAGCAGCCGCGTCGAGGCGAGGAAGGCGACGGGCGGCACGCCCATCACCTCGAGCGCGTCGATCTCGTCGGAGATGCGCATGGAGCCGAGCTCGGCGACGATCCCCGTGCCGACCTTCGCCGAGAGCATGTACCCGAACGCGTAGGGCGCGATCTCGCGCAGGTCGCACCAGGCCGAGAAGACGCCCGCGTACGCCGGCGCGCCCTGGGCGCGTGTGAGGTAGGCGCCCTCGATCCCGCAGGTCAGCCCGAGGATGAAGACGAGGCCCCAGATGATCAGGGTGGACCCGACGATCAGGATGCCCGCCTGGCGCAGCGCCTCGCCGAAGAAGGGAAACACTCGTCCGGAGAGCACGATTCCCGCGACCCGTCCGGAGAAGCGGGCGATGTCGCCGAAGCTCGCGAGCCAGTCTCGGGGTACGGCCAGCCAGCCGCTCACGGTGTCCCTGCCGCTTCGGTCACTTGATGACGCTTATCTCAGGATGCGTGGCCAACAGCGTCTGGGTGAAGACGTAGTTGAAGGCGAAGACGCCGATGAAGGCGATGACGACCGCCTCGTTCACGGCTCTTCCCACCCCCTCGGCGCCTCCGGACGCATTCATCCCCTTGTAGGAGCAGACGATCGCGACGATCGCGCCGAAGAGGGTGCACTTGAGCACACTTCCCCATAGGTCGGTCACCGAGGCGTTGTTGAACAGGGTCGCGAAGAAGCCCCCCAGCGGGGCGCCGTAGAGCAGCTCGGCGAAGATGCCGCCGGTGATGCCGAAGATCAGCGCGTAGATGTCCAGCAGCCCGGTGATCAGCATCAGGGAGAGGAAGCGGGGCACGACGAGGTTCTTGATCGGGTCGACGCCCAGCACCTGGAGGGCATCGAGCTCCTCGCGGATCTTGCGCGCGCCGAGGTCGGCGGTGATCGCGGTGCCGGCGACGCCGGCCACCACCACCGCGGTGACGAAGGGCGCGAACTCGCGGATCGAGGCGAGGATGAAGAAGCCGCCGAGGCGGTCGAGCGCCCCGAAGAGGGTGAGGAAGTTGGCGGCCTGAAGCCCCGGCGCCCCGAAGCCGAAGGCGACGGTCGAGATCATCATCGGAAACCACGTCAGCTGCAGCGCGAAGAGAAACTGGCTGATGAACTCGCCGCCGTAGGGGTAGGGGGGCTTCACCACGGCGGTGAGCGTCTTGCCGGTCAGGATCATCATGTTCCCGACCTGCTCGAAGAGCGATTTGGCGGGCAGGAAAGCCCTGTCGGCGACGGTTCTGACCATCAGGCGTTCAACCGCCTCTGGCTAACGGGCATCCCGACGACACCTTCAC
>DASSZC010000135.1:0-12195 GCA_035702925.1 Gemmatimonadaceae bacterium
TGGAACTGCGCCGACCAGCCGCGGCGCGCCAGCTCCGCCGCGATCTCGTCGATCCGCTCGGCGACGATGAGCACCGGGCCGGCGGTCGCCTTGGCGAGGAAGTAACGCATCGGCCGATCGAGGCTGCGCGCGAGGAGCACGCGCTCGCCGTCCTGGGCGACGAGCGCAAAGGAGCCGTCGATCGCGAGCACGGCGTCCATGTCACCGGCGAGGAGTCGGCGCCGCCCCTCGGCGGCATCGATCGACCAGAGGCGCTGCGACTCGTCACGAATCAGGTTGACGAGCGTCGGCACGTACTTCGAATTCGTCATCGACCCGGAATCCCCTTTCGTCATGTGATCGTCGCCCGTCTCCGGGGGTGCCTTCGTTGACGCACCCTCGCGCCGGGCGGTATTCTCTCGTGGACTACCATCCAACAATCAGCAATGCCTTTCCGCACGCGTCTCTTCCCGTCCTGCGCGCTGACCCTGCTGTTGACGTTCGCCGCTGCCTGCGGGAAGCGCGATCGCGTCTTCGAGCTGCTCGCGTCGAAGCGGACCGGCATCACCTTCGCCAACACCATCACGCCGAACGACTCGCTGAACGAGATCAGCGACGCCTACATCTACAATGGCGCCGGCGTCGCGGTCGGCGACGTCGACAACGACGGGCTGCCGGATGTCTTCTTCGCCGGCAACATGGTCTCGAGTCGCCTCTATCGCAACCGCGGGGGGATGCGATTCGAGGACGTCACGGCGAAGGCGCGCGTCGCCACGAAGAGCTGGGCAACGGGAGTCGCCATGGCCGACGTGAACGATGACGGCTGGCTCGACATCTACGTCGGGGTGTCCGGGCAAGAGCAGTCGAGGCCGGAGTCACGGGCGAACCTCCTCTTCATCAACAATCGCGATGGCACCTTCACGGAGTCGGCTGCGGCGTACGGGGTGGCGGATACCGGATTCACCACGCACGCGGCCTTTCTCGACTATGACGGCGACGGCTGCATCGACCTCTTCGTCCTCGAGAACTCGCCGCAGGACTTCGGACGGAGCCGGGTGGGGGGACACCCGGGCGCTGCCACCGGGACGGTGCTCGGGAGCTACAACCAGCTGTACCGCAACGACTGCCACGGCCACTTCAGCAACGTCTCGGAACAGGCGGGGATCCTCCGCGACGCGGGCTACGGGCTCGGTGTCGTCGTCGCCGACCTGAATCGTGACGGGCGCCCCGACATCTATGTCTCCAACGACGGGGAGCCTAACGATGTCGTCTACGTGAACAACGGAGACGGCACCTTCACCAACAGGGCGGGCGCGTCGCTCAAGCATTCGAGCATCGCCGGGATGGGAGTGGACGCCGCCGACTTCAACAACGACGGCTGGCCGGACATCGCGCAGGTCGACATGCTCCCGCGGGAGCTCGACCGGCAGAAGCGGACGACGGGGTACCTCACGTACAACGACCTCGCCCGGAACCGCAATCTCGGGAGGCGCACCGACTACTCCGCCAACTCCCTGCAGTTGAGCAACGGCGTCACTCCCGCCGGTGACGTCGTGTTCAGCGAGGTCGGGCGCATGGCCGGGATCTCGGCGACCGACTGGAGCTGGAGCCCGCTCTTCGCGGACTTCGACAACGACGGCCGCAAGGACATCTTCATCGGCAATGGTTACCCGAAGGCGGTAAACGACCTCGATTACGTCAACCGGATCTACGCGATGCTCGGCCGGCGCTCGACGGGGAAGCCGACGCGCGCCGAGCTCGATCTCCTCGCCCGGCTGCCGGCGTACGCCGAGACGAGCTACGTCTTCCGCAACGCCGGCGGACTTTCCTTCGTCGACGAGTCGAAGGCATGGGGGCTCGACCGCGCAGCCTTCTCGTACGGCGCGGCGTACGCCGACCTCGATAACGACGGGAAGCTCGACCTGGTCGTGAACAACATCGACGGTCCTGCCTTCGTCTACCGGAATGTGCGGCGCGATGACGCCACGCATCACTGGCTCGCCGTCAGGCTGCAGGGCGATTCACCGAACCGGCGCGGGCTGGGCGCAGTGCTCGTCCTCACGACGGGGAACGAGAAGCAGTACCTCTACCAGTCGCCCTACCGCGGCTTCATGTCCACGGTGGACGATCGCCCGCACTTCGGGCTCGGCGCCGCGACGCGCGCCGACACGCTCGAGATCACCTGGCCCGACGGACGCGTCCAGCGCCTCACCGACGTCGCCGCCGATCAGTTGATCGTCGTGAAGCAGTCGGACGCCAGGGCACGGGGGGGGCCACTCGATGTGCCGCGGCCGCAGCCGGCCTTCGTCCCCCTCGAGCCGCGCGGTGCGCTGGCCTGGCGTCAGCAGGCGCCGACCTTCGTCGACTACTCGGTGCAGTCGCTGCTTCCCTACATGATCTCGCGTCACGGGCCGGCGCTGGCCGTCGCCGACGTGGACGGTGACGGGTTGGACGACGTGTACATCGGCGGTGGCGATGGGACGCCGGGCAAGCTGCTCCTCCAACGCAGCGACGGCTCCTTCGCCGACACTGCGAAGGAGCCGTGGTCGAACCGGATCGGTTTCGATGATTGGGGCGCGCTCTTCTTCGACGCGAACGGGGATGGCCGTCCGGATCTGTACGTCACCAGCGGCGGGTATCAGCTCGGCCCCGGCGATCCGCGCCTCCAGGACCGTCTCTACATCAATCGCGGGGGCGGCGTCTTCGTCCGCGACGAGGACGCGCTCCCCGAGATGCTCACCAGCACCGCGTCAGTGAGAGCCGCGGACTTCGATGGCGACGGAACGCTCGACCTGTTCGTCGGCGGCCGCCTGACGCCGCTTCAGTACCCGGCTCCGACGCGGAGCTACATCCTGCGGAACGACGGAACGCGCGACGGGCGCCTTCATTTCACCGACGTGACCGAGCAGGTCGCCCCCGAGCTCGTGCAGCCGGGCGGGATGATCACCGACGCGCTTTGGGTGGATTTCGATGGCGATGGAAAGCCCGATCTCGTCGTCGCCGGAGAGTGGATGCCGATCCGCTTCTTCCACAACGAAGGGACGAGACTGCGCGAGGTGACGGAGGAGATGCACCTTCCCCCGACGCGCGGCTGGTGGTTCAGCCTCGCGGCGGGAGACTTCGACCACGATGGGCGCCCGGACATCGTAGCGGGAAACCTCGGGCTCAATTACAGCTACACCACCTCGCCGGACAGTCCGTTCGGCGTTCGCGCCGGTGATTTCACGGGGAACGGCGCGACAGACATCGTCCTCACGAAGACGATCGGTGGGAAGGAATTTCCGGTCAGCGGGCTGGCTACGCTCGGGCGGTACGTCTACACGTTCGGAGTGCAATTCCCGACGAGCGGCTCCTTCGCGGCCGCCTCCATCGACAAGCTCCTGACTCCGGCGCAGCTGCAGCGGTCGCTCCACTACCAGACGGACACCTTCGCGAGCGTCGTGCTGCACAACGACGGCGGAAAGGGGTTCTCGATGACTGCGCTCCCGGATCTCGCCCAGATCTCGCCGATCCGGGGGATCGTCGTGCGCGACGTGAATGGCGACGGAGCGGCCGACCTGATCGTCGCCGGAAACCTCTACGACGCCGAGCCTAACGTTCCGCGTGCCGACGCGGGCAACGGGCTGTGGCTGCGCGGCGACGGCAAGGGGCGATTTGCCGCCGTGCCATCGTCGCGGAGCGGCTTCCTCGCGCCGTTGAACGCCACGTCGCTCGCCCTGCTCAAAACAATCACCGGCGTTGGCTTGTTGGTCGCCAACGCCGGTGATTCCCTGCAGGCCTATCGGATCGTGAAGCCCTGAAGGCTCCCCGTTACCAGCCCGGGTTCTGCTTCAACCTGTCCTGCCCGCCGACCCTGCTCAACTGGATCTGGGTCGTCGGGATCGGATAGAGCTGGTGAGTCGGCGTGAATGGTTCGGCCGAGGCGAACTGCGTGTGGCGCTGCTTCTCGCTGCTGCCGCCGACGCCGTTGACGTAGCCATTGAGCGTCGCCGCCGCGTAACTGTTTCCGTAGCGGCGCAGGTCGAAGAAGCGCTGGCCCTCCATCCCCAGCTCGAGCCGCCGCTCGGCGCGAACGGCCTCGCGCGCGACTGCCTTGTCCGTCCACGCCCCCTGCGTCGACCAGAGCCCGATCCGGTACGTCGCCCAGGTGATCGACGGGTCGTTGATCGGCACGGCGATGCGGGTGTCGGCGGGCCTGTTGGTCGCCGCGTCCGGCCCGCACTGCCTCCAGATCGTCTCGACCTTGTTCGCCGACGTCCAGCCGCATCCCTGCGCCGCGTTGCCGGCACGGCTGCGGATCGAGTCGACCAGGATCTGGGCATTGGCCAGCGAGCCAGCTTCCACCTCAGCCTCCGCCAGCATCAGCATCAGATCGGCGAAGCGGAAGATGTGATAGTTGTCGGAGTTCAGCTGGCTGCACGTCCATCCGCACGACTGGCTGACCGCACCGCTCGCGTCCTCGTGCACGTTCTTCTTCGGGCTGTAGAATCCGCCGTGTGCCGGCGAGCGGATCCAGTTTGCCTTATGGATCCCCCAATCCTTGTAGGGCACGCTGTCGCGCCCCATCGTCCAGTCGATACGCGGATCGAAGGGGGTCGCTCGCACGGAGGACTTGGCTGCGGTCCAGTTCGAGTCGACCGCGTTCCAGTTCGCCGGGTCGGACAACGCCAGCGGCAGGCCATTGGCGTCGACGCGGTAGTAGTTCGCCAGGTTCTGCGACGGCTGGTGGAAGCCGCAGCAGGTAAAGCTTCCGCCGTTCGGGAAGTTCAGCCGCTCGCCCGTGTTGGAGTTCACGCCGGTCGGATCGCCGTCGTTGGACGAGGCCTGAAACGCGAAGATCGTCTCCGGGCCATTCTCGTATTGCTTGAACCCGGTCCAGACGTGAGCCATGTCCGGCTCGAGGTCATACGGGCCGCTCACGTAGACCTCGCGCAGCGTGGCGAGCGCCGCGGGCCACTGCGACGTGTACACCTGGACGCGGCCCTTGTATGCCTTGGCGGTCCACAGCGTTGCGCGCCCCTTGTCGGTGTTGCGCGGCTTGTCCGGCAGGAGCTTGATCGCCGAGTCGAGATCGCTGATGATGTCGGCAGCGACCTGCGCGCTGGGTTCGTTCGGCTTGCGAAAGTCCGTGTCGTTCTCACGGTAGTAGGGAATGTTCCCCCAGATCCGCCAGGCCTCGAAGTGAAAGTGCGCGCGAAGGAAGAGCGCTTCGCCGGCGATCTTGCCGCCGGTGGCCGCGTCGATACCGCCGGCCGCCTGTACATTCTTCAGCAGGCGCAGCGTCGCGTTCGCACGGCTGATCCCCTCGTAGACCGCGCGCCACTTGTTGTTGAGATAATCCTGCGCGGGGCCTGCGCTCCAGTGATAGAGCTCGAGCGCCTCGACCCCCGGCTGGTCATTGAATTCCGAGCCCGTGTACGCATCGTCGCTCGGGACGCTGCCGAAGGCCCAGTTGCTCACCGCGCAGCCCCACGCGCCGTCGTTGTTGGTGCAGTCGAGCTGCCGGTAGGCCCCGATCAGCGAGCCCTCCACGCCGCTCCTCGTGCTCAGTGTCCCCTGGTTGAGTGAGCCTTCGGGAGTGGCCGCCTTCGTCAGGAAGTCCTTGCACCCGTAGAGCACCGTGCCGCATGCCAGCGCGAGCGCCGATGCCTTGAGGAGCCCGTATTTCGTTGCAATTCTCATCGTCTGCTATTCCTCGGAGTGGGCCAGTGCCTAGAAGGTCGTAGTCGCGCCGATGCTGAACATGCGATTCGTCGGGTACGTCCCCTCATCGATCCCGCGGCGCTGGTCGCGGATGTCACCCGCGGCGCCGAAGCGGTTGCTTGCCGGTAGCGCCGGATCGAGTCCCTGATAGTGCGTGAGAGTGATCAGGTTGTCGCCCTGCACGTAGAGCCGCGTGCCGGTGAGCGCCCGCGAGAGGTAGCTCATCCCCTCCGGGATGGTCCACCCGACCTGCATGCTGCGCAGGCGGGTGTACGAGCCGTCCTCGACGTAGAAGCTGCTCACGTCCGAGCTGTAGATGTCGCTGACGTCGAGCCGCGGATACTTCGCGTTCCTGTGTGTCGGCGTCCACGAGTTCGCGAGCAGGTCCTTGCGGACGTTCGTCGAGAAGTTGCGGAAGACGTAGAACTGCTTCTGCGCGTCGAGGATCTTGTTGCCGTACGACCCGAAGAGCGTCGCGCTCACGTCGAAGGCGTGCCAGTGCGCGCCAAGGTCGAGGCCCGCCGTGAACTTGGGGTGCGGGCTGCCGATCGTCGTCTGGTCGGCCGCGGTGATCTTGCCGTCGTGGTTGAGGTCCTTCCAGCGGAAGCGGCCAACCTTCGCTCCCGGCTGGCCGGAATTCGCGGCCGACGCCGAGTCGTTGAAGAATCCGTTGAACACATAGCCGTAGAACATCCCGATCGGCTGGCCCAGCTTGTTGATGGTCGGGTGGGGGCTGAAGCGCAGATTGCCGGGACCGAAGAACGATGAATCCGTGCCGCTGATGTTGATGATCTCGTTCTTGTAGTGGCTTCCGTTCAACGTCGCGTTCCACCACGACCCGCGGTGTCCGATCGACATGTCGAAGCCCGTGTTCCGCATGCTGCCGATGTTGACGATCGGCGGGGCCGCCTGCCCTGCCGTGGCCGGGAGGCGCGGATCGAAGAGCAGGTTGTCAGTCGTCCGGCGGTAGACGTCGAATACGAAGTTGATCTGGTTGTTCCAGAGGGCGAGGTCGGTGCCGATGTTCTGCGACCGGTCCTCCTCCCACTTCAGGTTCGGGTTGCCGAGCGACCGCTGCCGGTATCCGGCAACCAGGCTGTTGTTCGTCCCCTTGATGTCGTAGAAGGTGACGTTGCGCTCGCCGCTGAACTGCGAGACGATGCGTCCCGGGGTGATCTGCTGATTCCCGGTGACACCCCAGCCGTAGCGGATCATCGCGTCGTTGATCCACGGGTTGCCCTGGAGGAACGACTCGTTGCTGATGTGCCAGCCGAGTCCGAACGCGGGGAAGGTTCCCCAGCGGTTGGCTGGCCCGAGGCGCGAGGATCCGTCACGCCTGACGGTGGCGGATGCGATGTAGCGGTCGGCGAAGTTCAGGTCGGCCTTGCCGAACAGGGAGAGCAGCGCATAGCGGTTGCCGTTGCTGCTCACGTTCTTCGTGGCCGCGTCACCGAGCGCGTCCTGGATGAATCGCGACTCGACCGCGGTGTTGAGCAGGTTGCCGAGCGAGCCGTCGATGCGGCGAAACGTGCCGGCGTTGGCTTCCTGGCCGGCGAGCAGGTTGAGGGTGCTCTGCCCGTACGTCAGCGCATACGTCGCCGTGTTGCTCCAGGTCCAGTCGGTGGACTGGGACTGGAACTCGCTGATTCCGTTGTTGTTGCTGACTTCGTGGTTCTGGGGCGTCGCGAAGGTGTAACCGTTGTACGAGCCCTGCCCGACGTTGAAGCCGAACCGTGACTGCACCCGCATTGCCGCCAGCGGGGTGTAGGCACCGAACACGTTCCCGAAGATGCGGTTGTTCCTGCTGATGTTGTTCCGGCTCTCGTAGGCGACCTGCACGGGGTTCGTGTTGTTGCCCAGCGTGTTCGCCTTCCCCGAGGCGAAGTTGCCCGCGATGTCGCGCACCGGGACCACCGGCTGCATCAGGATGTTCTTGCCGAGGATGCCGCCCTCGCCGAACGCGTCATCGCCCTGCCCGCCGAACGCGCGCTCGATGCCGATCGCGAGGTTCTCCCCGAACGTCAGCTTGTTCCGCCGGAACTCGGTGTTGGCGCGCACCGTCGCGCGCTTGAACTCGTTGTAGCGTGCCGTCCCCTGCTGATCGTAGAGGTTGAAGGAAACGCTGTACGTGTTCTCCGGGCTTCCACCCGAGACATCGAGGTTCGCGTCGTTGACGCGGCCCGTTCCGAACACCGCCTTCCACCAGTTCGTCCCCGCGCTCCCCGGCATGATCAGGTTGTTCGGGTACGAATAGCTGCTCAGGTCGGGGGCGTTGCACACTCCCGATGTTGGGCAGTCGTTCGGGTAGATGTACTTCGGGACGGTCGGGTTGAGCGAGTCGCCGTAGATGTTGATCGGCGTCGCCTGCCCGGCGTTCTGGTAGCTGGCGCGGATGATCTTGAAATAGTCGAGCGAGTTCTGGATCAGGAAGTCGTCATAGCCGCGCGTCGGCTGCGCCCAACCGGTCCGCAGGCGGAAGTTCGTCTTCGGGGCGCTCATCAGCCCCTTCTTCGTGGTTTCGATCACGATGACGCCATTGCTGGCGCGCGCACCGTAGATCGACGCCGCGGACGCGTCCTTCAGCACCTGAATCGAGGTGATGTCCTCGGGGTTCAGCCAGTTGACGTAGGTGTCCTGGACGGGCGTGCCGTCGACGATGTAGAGCGGATCGTTGTTCTGGAACGAGCTGATTCCGCGGATGCGCACGGTGCTCCGCGACCCGGGCGATCCGCTGTTCTCGACGGTTACGCCGGGGGTGGAGGCGGCGAGCTTCTGGAGCGCGCTCGCGCCGGTCTGCCGGTTGATCGCCTCGATCGGGACGCTGGACACCGCGCCGGTGATGTCACCACGGCGCTGCTCGGTGTAGCCGGTCGTCACGACCGCCTCGAGGTAGGCCACCGAGGACATCGTCACGTCGATCGTCGTCCGCCCGGAGATCGACGTCTGGACCGGGGTGCGCCCGACGATCGCGAAGGTGAGCAGCCCATCGGAGGGAACGTTGCTCAGGTTGTACTTCCCGTTAGGCGCGGTCACCGCGCGCAGCTCCGTTCCCGAGACCGTGACCGTGACGCCGGCGAGCGGCTGCCCCTCGGGCGAGCTCACCGTTCCCGACACCATGATGCGCCCCGGCTGCTGTGCCGACGCCGGTCGGCTCGGCGCGAACAGCAGCAGGAGGCCAACCCCCATCGCGCAGACGCGGTGGACCAGGCCACTCCGGAATACGTTTCCTCCCGGCGGCATCTTCCTCATTGCTGACCTCTCATTAGCGGACATGCGTGGTTACCCTCCTCCCGGTCGTCTCATGGACTGAAGACCCTGCCTCTCGATCAGCTGCCGACACAACACCAACCTGACACGGCGGGCCGCGATGGCCCCGCGGAACTGCACTGGGAGAAAAGAACAGCCGTCCGCATCGACCAGTGATGGGACGGCAGCAGGAATAGCGCAGGAGCGTGGCGATTATTCTTCCGTTCGGAATTGAGGGCGAGGCGCACGCGGCTCATTCCTCCGTTATCGCCAGTGGTGAAGAAGCAGTGGGCACCGCCCGGGGCAGCTGCGAGAGCTCCCGGGTGCAATCTCTATTACGCCCAGCGATTTGGATTGTCAAGAACTGTCTCGCCGGGCCGGGCAAAGCTGCATGACCGCCGAGTGGACGTCAACCAGGGGGACACATGACTGATATCGTTGCGCGCGGGGTCAACTTCGTCTATGCCCGCGAGTTCGTCGTCGCCGAGCGCGGAGACGCCGCCTGGCCGGCGATCGTTCAACGGATGCCGACCGATGCGGCTGCGATCTGGAACAAGCCGTTCTCCCTGCTCGGCACGTACTCGTTCTCCGCGTTCAAGGCGCTCGCGCCGGCGATCCGCGGCGCGGGGAGGGCGGACAGCGACGAGACCCTCGCGCGCATGTACGAGTTCATCGCCGAACGCAGCCTCAACAGCGTGTACAAGGTGTTCTTCCGGCTGACGAAGCCCTCCTTCGTCATCGGCAACTATCCGAAGCTCTGGTCGCGCTTCTTCACGACTGGTACAGTTGCCGTGAGCGAGCTCGCCGAAGATGGCGCCGTCGTGACCTTCACCGTTCCCGAGATCTTCCTCGACTGGCTGCCTCCAGCCTGTCTCGGGTATTCACGGAAGGCGGTGGCGCTGGCCGGTGGCTCGGAACTGCGGATGCAGCCGATCCCGCCGGTGCGCCTGCCTAACGGCGACTGGGAGGCGGCGTTCCGCCTGGCCTGGCGGCGCTGAACCGGAGGGAACAAGCGTGGACCCCGAAGCGGTTCCGACGACAACAGCCCCGTCGCGATGGGCCCGTGCCGTGGAATGGCTCCGACGCGACACGGCGGGGCTCATCCAGATCGTCACCGCCGTGGTCCTCACCCTCGCGGCGGTGATCGGCCTGCTCTTTCTCACCCGCGGGACCGCGGTGCACACGGTTCGCGGGGTCGGCGGCGACGGTTCACCGGTTGCTCCGTCCGATCCCGATTTCGCGCTCACCTTCGCCGTCCTCACCGGCACCTCCCTGCTCGGCGGCAACGAGGTGACGCTCGCCCTCGACGGGGACGGAACCTGGCCCGCCCTCTGGGCCGACCTCCGCTCCGCGAAGCGGACCATCATGATCGAGATGTACTACGCCGCCCCCGGACGGGTCGCCGACACGTTAGGCACGATCCTCGCCGAGCGCGCCCGCGCCGGCGTCGAGGTGTACTTCCTCTACGACGCCTTCGGCTCCGGCTTCTCGCGCCGGTACATCGACGGACTGCGCGCGGCGGGGGTGAAGGCGGTGTCGTTCCGCCCGCTGCGCTTCCGGAATCTCTGGGTCGTGCAGAACCGGCTCCACGTCCGCGCCGTCGTCATCGATGGACGGATCGGCTGGACCGGGGGCTTCGGCATCGACGACAAGTGGCTCGGCGGCGGGCACCGCGCCAACCAGTGGCGCGAGACGAACGCCCGCTTCGCGGGGCCGGCGACGCTCCAGCTCGAGTCGGCGTTCATCGCCGGGTGGAGCGAGGCAACCGGCGAGCTCCTCTCGGGAAGGGCGACCGCGGCCGGTGACGCGCCCGGGAGGACGAGCGCGGCCCTCCTCTACACCGCGCCGACGTTAGGCAGCACCGCCGCCGAGCGCTTCCTCGCGCTCTCGATCGCCAGCGCGCGCGAGAAGCTGTACATCACCAACGCCTACTTCGCGCCGGACTCGAACTTCGTCAGCTTCCTCACCGATGCCGCGAAGCGCGGGGTCGACGTACGCATCCTCGTCGGCGGTCCGCTGACCGACGTGCGCGCCGCGCGCCTTGCCGCCCGCGCGCGCTACGAGACACTCCTCGCCGCCGGGGCGCGCGTCTACGAGTACCAGCCGTCGACGCTGCACGCGAAGACTTTCGTCGTCGACGGACGGTGGGTCTCGATCGGGACGATGAACTTCGACAATCGCTCCCTCTCGCTGAACGACGAATCGACGCTCGTCGTCCTCGACTCCTCTACCGGGGGCGCGATGGAGCGCGTCTTCTTCGACGACCTGCGCTACTCGAAGGAGATCGACCTCGCCGAATTCCGCCGGCGGCCGTGGACCGAGCGTATCGCCGAATGGGCCGCCAACCAGATCACCAGGCTCCTCTGAGGTGAGCAGCTCCAGCCGTTTGTCAGGCGATGTCCGGCTTCGAGCGAACGCTCACCCTTGCACCTTTCACGCGAGTGGCGCGACTGGGCCGCTCGGCCTCTGGAGGAGGGAGATCTCATGAAAGGGTTCATCGGGAACATCGAAGAGCGGACCGCGGCAAACCGCGACTTTCGCCGCGTGATCTACACCGGCTCGCACCTGCAGCTCGTGTTGATGACGCTGCAACCCGGCAAGGACATCGGCGAGGAAGTGCACGAGGATACCGATCAGTTCTTCCGCGTCGAGCAGGGAAAGGGTGAAGTCGTCGTCGATGGAAAGAAGACGAAAATCGACGCGGGGACCGCGATCGTCGTCCCCGCGGGCGCGCGGCACAACATCACCAACAGAGGCGACGAGCCGTTGACGATGTACACCCTGTACGGGCCGCCACACCATGCGGACGGCACAGTGCACCACACGAAGGCGGAGGCGGAGAGCTCGACCGAGCACTTCGCCGGGGTGACGAGCGAGTAGGGGAGCCCGGAGGGGACGGCGACAACCGCCTCACGCTCTCGCGGCCGGTCGCGCGCTGATCGATCGCGCGCGCCGGCCGCCTGTCGTTCCGGTCACTGCTTCGCTGCCTCGACGACAAACCGCCCGCCGTCGCTGCGCCCCTGCAGCGCCGGATTGTACATCTCCTCGGCGTGCGCCGGCGGCCGCACGAAAGACCCCGTCGTCGTCGCCCGCGCGATGTAGCTGGCCGGGTAGCTGCCGGGCCAGAGCATGCGCGCGAAGTACACCACCTTGTCGTCGTGGATCGCCTTGTGCTCCCACGGCGACCACCAGCCGTCCTCCCACCGCCCGTACAGCCACGCCTGCCAGGTCGACGACTGCGTCTCGCGATCGCCGGCGCGGCGGGCC
>DASSZC010000272.1:0-6567 GCA_035702925.1 Gemmatimonadaceae bacterium
GCCTTGCTCCAGGTTCCGTCACCGCCGAGGATGGCGATGGTGTCGGCGCCGGCATCGAGCGCGCGGCGGACGCAGCGCACCTCGTCGCCGGCGCACTTCGTGAGGATCGTCTCGCGAGCGCCGACGCCGTCGAAGGCCCGCCTAACGGTGGCGAGGAGGCGGGCGGAGCGGCCGCCGCCGGCGGCGGGATTGACGATGAGATAGACGGATCGAGGCACAGCCGGACGTAATGACGAGCGACGCGAACGGGCAAGGGCCTTCGCGAGGTGTGCGGCAGGTCACTTCACGGCGAGCTGCACGGCGAGCTTGCGGACCGCCGGCCGGTGAGGGTGCTGCGTCAGGCAGCGCCGCGGGCGGCGCGGAGGTCGAGCGCGAGCACGAAGGCGTCGACGAGCCCCGATTCATCCACGTGCCTGACGGTGTGGCGAGCGATCGCATGCACCTCGGCGTCGGCGTTCGCCATGGCGACGGGGTGACCGACGGCGCGCATCGCCGCGAGGTCGTTGTTCCCGTCGCCGACGAACATGACTTCGTCGAGCGGCACCCCGTACTGCGCGGCAATGGCGCGCACCGCGTGCGCCTTGTCGATCCCCCGCGCCGTCATGTTGATGAACGCGGTGTCGGGCATGACCGGCGACGTCGACGAGGAGCGCTCGAGGCCACCGGTCGCGTCGGCGACCGTCTCCTCCTCCTCCTCGCGGGCGACGAGCCACTGCGCGCGAACGATGGAACCCTCGAGCGACTCGAAAGGCCGCGGGGCGAACGGAACGCCGAGCAGCCGGGCGTGCTCGCGGGCGCGATCGCTGGTGCTCTCGACCGCGTACTCGGTGTCGGTGTAGAGCTCGAGGATGCGCCCGATCTTGCGCGCACGCTCGACGAGTGCCGTGATCGAGTCGCGCGGGATCGGGGTCGACAGCGACTGGGAGGTCGCGAGGT
This sequence comes from Gemmatimonadaceae bacterium, assembly GCA_035702925.1. Taxonomy (GTDB): domain Bacteria; phylum Gemmatimonadota; class Gemmatimonadetes; order Gemmatimonadales; family Gemmatimonadaceae; genus JABFXC01. The sequence continues at coordinate 937 of DASSZC010000272.1, forward strand.
TGAGGATGCTCGCGCCGTTCTGGAAGACGTGCCAGCCCTCGGCGTCCAGGCGCTCGGCGTAGCCCCGCGTGTTGCCGAATGCGGGGCGTCCGGTGCAGATGGCCAGGTGGATTTCGGCGGTGCGAACGCGCTGCGCCGCGGGCCAGATGGCGGGCAGCACATTCCCGGAGGATCCGACGAGGGTGCCGTCGACGTCGGTGAAGACGAGCTGGATCATCCTCAAAGTCTAGCGAGGCGGTGGCCGATTGCCGAATCGCGACCTGGCGGGAGCGCGCCGCCGGTCCGGGGGCGCGGCAGAGCGCCCGGTGACCCGGGCGCTGGTTCGGACGTCACCTGCATAGACGGGGGCGGGCCCCCGCGGAGCGCGACGGCATGGAGCCGCGCGGCCGCGAGCGGAGAGCGCCGTCCCTCCATTCCAGCCAGCAGCCGCTTGTCGATACGCTCGCAACTCGGGCTCGCCGCCCGTGGCGTCCGCCTGTTCGCCGCGCCCAACGCGCGCCGGATCTGCCTAACGCTCGTCCTCGCCCTCGCCGTCGCCGTCGCCTCGGCGTACGAGCCCCTCCTCCTCAAGCGCGTGGTCGACCGGCTCGGCGGCGCGGGAATCGGTGGCGCAGATGGCGGCGCGGCGCGCCAGGCGCTGGTCGCCGTCATCGCGCTCTTCGCCGCGGTGCTCACCGGGCGTATCCTCGGCGCGGCGTGGGTGAGCACTTCGAACTGCGCGGTGCGGCTCAACATGGAGTACCAGGTGCGCTCGCGCGTCGCGGCGAAGCTGAGCGTCCTCTCCTCGCGGACCCACGGTGAGATCGGGACGGGCGGGCTGCGCTACGCGATCGACGAGAGCGCGCCGCAGACCGCTCGCGCCTTCGCCGACATCGTCTTCCGGCTCTTCCCGACCATCGCCTATGTCGTCGTCGCGGCGTGGGGGATGACGCGCCTCGACGGGTCGATCAGCGCGGCGGTGCTCTGCCTCGCGCCGATCCCGGCGCTCGTCGCGCTCGTCGCCAAGCGGGCGCAGACGCGGCGCGACCGGATGCTGCACAGCTTCTGGATGCGCATCTGGGGCGGCTATACCGAGATGCTGAACGGGATGGGAACCGTGCGGGCCTTCGGGATGGAGCGCGTCGAGGAGCGCCGCCTCATGCGGCGGATGAAGTGGGCGTTCGCCAGCATCCAGCGCGGTGTCCACGTCGACGCCCGGGTCACGGTCGCGGCGGGGCTCGCCGAGCTCGCGGCGCGAGTGGTGGTCCTGACGTTAGGCGGTTTCCTCGTCGTCCGCGGCGAGCTCACCGTCGGCTCGCTGCTCGCCTTCCTCGGCTACGTCGGCGGAGTCTTCGCGCCGATCCAGCAGATGGTCGATCTCTACCCGACCGCGCGGAAAGCGGGAGTCGCGCTCGAGTCGGTGTTCACCGTGCTCGACGCCGAAGAAGAGGCGCCGGACATCGCGGACGCAGTGCCGTGCGCCCCGATTCGCGGACAGGTGACCTTCGAGCAGGTGCGCTTCGGCTATCGCGAGAACCAGCGGGCGCTCGACAGCTTCGACGTCGTCGTCAACGCCGGGGAGACCGTCGCCCTGGTCGGGCCTTCGGGGAGCGGGAAGTCGACAGTGTTCCGGATGCTGCAGCGGGTGCACAACCCGACGTCGGGGCGCGTCCTGATCGACGGTGCCGACCTGCGCGCCCTGCAGATCGCGACCGTCCGACAGCAGTTCGGGGTCGTCCCGCAGGACGTCGTGCTCTTCAACGACTCGATCGCGGCGAACATCTCGTACGGCCGCCCGACCGCGAAGCGGGGCGAGGTGATGGCGGCGGCGATGGCGGCCAACGCCCACGAGTTCATCATGCGCCTGCCTGACGGTTACGACACGCGCGTCGGCGAGGGCGGGCGCGGGCTCTCCGGCGGGCAGCGCCAGCGCATCGCGATCGCCCGCGCCTTCCTCGTCGATCCAGCGGTACTGCTGTTCGACGAGGCGACCGCCGCGCTCGACACGGAGAGCGAGGAGGCGGTGCAGGAGGCGCTGCGTGCCTTCCGCCGCGGACGAACGACCTTCATCATCGCCCACCGCCTGAACACCGTGCGCGACGCTGATCGCATCCTCGTCGTCAGCGACGGACGGATCGTCGGCGACGGCCGGCACGACGCGCTGGTCGCCAGCTGCCCGGCGTACGCGCGACTCGTGCGGCACCAGCTCGGCGAGGCGATGGCGGAGAGCGCGGCGGAAAGCGCGCCGGAAAGCGCGCCGGCGACCGCTCCGGGCGCGGGACCGGCGCCGGTGCGCGACACGGTCGCCGATCGCGCCGCGTAGCGACCGGCGGCGGGCACGCGCGTTGCCTAGGGATTGGCCCGACCAGCAGTCGAACGCCCCCATCTCTGGAGCGCCACCGTGAATCTCCTCATTACCATCATCGTCGGCATCATCGCCGGATTCCTCGCTGGGAAGCTGATGAAGGGCTCCGGCTACGGGGTCCTCCTCGACCTCCTGCTCGGCCTCGTCGGGGGGCTGATCGGCGGGTTCGTCTTCCGCGCCCTCGGCCTCAGCGCGTCGGGCGGGTTGCTCTGGTCGATCCTCGTCGCGACGATCGGCGCGATCATCCTCGTCTGGCTCGTTCGCCTGATCAGCGGCAACCGAACGCGCGTCTGAGCGCGGCGATCAGCGGCTGAAAACGAGATGCCCGCCGGCGACCTGGTCGCCGGCGGGCATATCCGCTTGCGGTCGCGCCGCGTTCAGCGGGCGCGCTTCGGGCGGAAGTGGTGAAGCAGCTCGGCGGAGATCGCGACGACGAGGACGCCCGCCATCAGGGCGAGCGGAGTCTTCCCGGTCATGCGATACGCGCCCGAGGTCACGAGCAGCGCGGTCGCCGCGGCGGGCGGGTGGTAGGCGCGCAGCTGCGGCTGGACGAGGACGAGCATCGCCAGCGCGCCAGCGCTCGCCCAGACGCGGGGCATCGACATCGTCGCGGCGGCGAGGAGCGAGGGAGCGCTCGTCGCGTTCAGCAGGAGGAGCGCGAGGTAGGCGCAGCCGATCGCCACCATGTGGCCGACGACGATCGAGCGGAAGCGCGCGGTGTCGTGGTCCGGATTGCTCGCCACCACGAGGATGGTCGGACCGAGGCCGGCGAAGAGCCACGGCTGGTGCAGCCAGAAGCCGATCGCGCCGACGACGATCACGAGCGCCGCGCAGATGCCCGGGGTCCAGGCCATGTCGAGGAGGCGCGTCCCGGAGCGGCCGCGAAAGAGCTCGATGAGGCTCGGAAGCCTGAGAGTGGCGCCGGGGGTCGTACGCACCGCGGCAGGGGTCGGATAGTTGGACATGAGCACCGGGGGTGTGAGGGAGAAGCGGACGCGACAGCTGCGTACCGCCTTCAATGTCGACGCCCGGACGGCGGCGTAGTCACGCCCGATTTCCGGCAAAATTGTGCGCCGAGTCACTGCATTTTCAGGCGGACTCTACTACGCGGCCGACGGTTGTAGGGCACCGAGCGACTGACTCGGGAGCCGTTAGGCGCTATTCGTGTGGGACGGCAGTGTCCGGCACTTCACTTGCTTTTCGACCGGGTGGCGCGCGCAGCACTCGTGAGCGCATGCGACCCTCAGCGCGCCGGGAACCACGAAGGAGAACGAACATGACCCGACATCTATCCACCTCGCTTGTCTGCGGCCTCGCGGCCGTAGTCACCCTCGGTCTGGCGGGCACCGCAGGCGCCCAGCAGACCACCGATACGACGGCTAAATCCAAGCCCAAGGTCACCTCGACCCGCCGCATCCCCGTCCGCAAGGACGCGATGACCAACGAGTCCGCGGGCGCCGTCGCCCCTGCGCCCAACGCCGACTCCGTCGCCGCGGCTGCGCGCGCGGACTCGATCGCGAACGCGGAGCGGATGCGCCAGGATTCGATCGCGAACGCCGAGCGGATGCGGCAGGATTCGATCGCCGCGGCGCAGCGCCGCTACCAGGATTCCGTCGCCACCGCCGAGCGGATGCGCGCCGACTCGATCGCCCGCGCCGACTCGCTGCGCGCGTGGAACCTCGCCCACATGCGTCGTCCGGGTTGGGGACCGTACTTCCAGATCGCGGCAGGGGCGAGCATGCCGCAGAGCGACTTCAAGAACGGCTACAACAATGGCTGGGACGTCACCGGCTCGGTCGGTTACCACCCGTGGACTTCGCCGATCGGCATCCGCTTCGACGTGGCCTACGACCGTTTCGGCGCGAAGAGCGCCCTGGCCGGTACCAATAACGACGTCTCGGTCTGGTCCGGGCTCGCCGACCTGACGCTGCGCGTCCCGAAGATGTGGGCGGTCTCGCCGTACCTCATCGGTGGCGGCGGTGTCTCGCGCTTCTCGGCGTACAACGGCGGCAGCAGCCAGACGAAGGGGCAGTGGAACGCGGGTGGCGGGATCGGCTTCGGCCTCGGCAACGTGAAGCTGTTCGTCGAATCGCGCTACATGCACGTCGCGACGCCGGGCACGGCGACGAAGTACGTCCCGGTCGTACTCGGGATCTCGCTCTGATGCATCGCGGGATGCGTACGGCATTGGCCGCGCTGCTGGTGATTGCCGGGACACCGGCAATCGCCTCGGCGCAGCGCCATGCCGCACGCAATCCCGGCAAGGGTCAGGCGCGCGCCGCGCGGCTGGAGCGCGCGCCCGACTCGCTCATCGTCACCGAGTCGTCGGGGGAAGTCGCGACGATCCCCGACACCCTCCCGAGATTCCACTCGCGCACCGACAGCCTGACGTCGGTACGGACGCTGCGCGCCGCGGTGAAGGATCGCGGGCTGCACGTCGTCGTCTCGATCGACCAGCACCTGCTCTGGGTCATCGAGGGGGGCGACACGCTGCACACCGCCGCCGTCAACGTCGGGATGGGCCGCCTGCTCGAGTACGGGGGGCGCCGGTGGACCTTCGCCACGCCGCGCGGCGTGCGGAGCATCATCTCGAAGACCGAGGCGCCGAAGTGGCGTCCCCCCGACTGGGCGTACGCCGAGGTCGCGCGTGAATACCACCTGCGCCTCGCCCACCTCCCGGCGAAGGGTGCCATCACCCTGCGCGACGGGCGGAAGCTCGTCGTCCGCGACAGCGTCGCCGGTATCCTGCTGCCGGACGGCTTCGCGCCGCTCCCGGTCGACGAGCACATCGTCTTCGACTCGACGCTGTACGTGCCGCCGTTAGGGACGATCAACCGCGAGATCGACGGCGAGCTGGGGAACTACCGCCTCGACATGGGCAACGGCTACCTGCTGCACGGGACCGCGAGCGGCACCGCGCGGCGCGCCGCGACCACGCACGGCTGCGTGCGGCTCAGCGACGACGACCTGCAGTGGCTGTACGACTTCGTCCCGCTCGGGACGAAGGTCTACATCTACTGAGTCGCGGCGAGGCGCTGGTCGATCGCCAGGTCGAGCGTCCGCATGAACGCCTCGACGGCGCCGGTGTAGCCCGGGTCGACACCAAGCCGCGCGTCGGCGTCGGCGTGCGAGAGGTCCTCGCGCAGCACCGACGCCCGCGCCCCGAGGGCGATCGCCTTCGCTGCGAACCGGTCGGAGCGCGCGCAGCTCGCCGGGCGGCGAACCGAGCAGACGACGAGCATTGGTGCCGCTCCCGGCGCGAGCGCGTGCATCGGTGAGAGCGCGCG
>DASSZC010000256.1:0-8097 GCA_035702925.1 Gemmatimonadaceae bacterium
GAATTGCGACGCCTCGCGCAGCGCGCGACCAGCGAGATCACGGGCGCGGGGCTCGCTCCCGTCCTCGCGCAGGGGTCGCGGCAGCTCGTCGAGCCGCCGACGCGCCGGTGAGTCGCGGCGAGGGATCGGTGGGGGAATTCACGACCGACGCGGCACTCGTCGTTCGCTCGTGGGACGCGTGGATGAGCCTCGTCACCGGCGTCAGCGAAGCCGAGGCCTGTGGCCGCGCGCTCGTCGAGCTGTTTCCCGAGCTCGGCACCGGCGCGCGGATCCGCCCCCTCGAGCGGGTAGCGAAAGCGGGCACCGTCGAGGTGCTCTCCCCGGCACTCCATCGCTACCTGATTCCCTGCGCCCCTCGTGAGCCATCGGCGCACTTCACGCGGATGCAGCAGCACGTGACGGTCACGCCGGTCAACGATGGCGACGTCGTCGTCGGGGTCGCGGTGCGGATCGAGGACGTCACCGTCAGGCGCGATCGCGACGCGGAGCTGGCGGCGCAGCTGGCGAGCCCCGACCCCGCCGTCAGGCTGCACGCGACGCGCCGGCTCGGCGAGCTTGGAGGGGGCGATGACGTCGTCGCGCCGCTGGCGAATGCGATGGCCGACGAGAACTGGCGCGTCAGGCGCGCGGCCGCCGAGGGACTGGCGAAGAGCGACACCGACAGCATGATCGAGGCGCTGCTCGCCGCGATCCGCGAGCAGCACCGCGACGCCGCGCTGCTCAACGCGGCCGTGACCGCGCTCGTCCGCGCGAAGCGGGACGTCGTGCCCGCGGTCCTCCCGCTGCTCGGCGATTCGAGTGCCGAAGTCCGGACGTACGCGGCCCTCACCCTCGGACTCCTCGAGGATCGCCGCGCCGTGCCGGCGCTGCTGCGCGCCCTCGACGACAGCGACGACAACGTCCGCTTCCACGCCATCGAGGCACTCGGCCGGATCCGCCCGCGCGAAGCAGCCGATCGCATCGCGGCGATCGCCGAGTCGCGCGACTTCTCGGTGGCATTCGCCGCGCTGGATGCGCTGAGGCTGATTGGCGAGCCGTCGGTCGCGCCGCAAATCGTGCCCCTGCTCGAGGACAGCCTGCTGCAGACCGCCGCGGCCGAGGCGCTCGGATGCATTGGCGGTGAGGAGGTGGTGGCACCGCTCGCCCGGCTGATCGCCATGCCTGGCGCGCCGGTCGCCGAGGGAGCAGCGGCGCTCGCGACGCTTCACGACCGATTCGAGGAAGGGTTCGGGCACGGGCGGATGATCGCCGACCTCGCCGCGGGCGTGCTCGGTCCGGCCGCCGTCAGGCAGCTCGTCGCCGCGCTGCCTGGCGCGACCGGAGAGCATGTCGAACGGATCGCGACCGTCCTCGGCTGGTTGCGCGGCCCCGAGGTCGACGCCGCCCTCGCCCCGCTGATCGAGATCCCCGGCGCACGCCGCATTGCCGCGAACGCGCTCGCGCGCCACGGTGCCAGCGGCGCGGCGCTGCTGCTCGCGGCAGTCGAATCCGACGATGAGGAGACGCGGAAGGCGGCGGCCGCCGCGCTCGGCCAATCCGGGCATGCGGCCGCGGTCCCGGCGCTGGTAGCGCTGCTCGACGACGAACCCGACGTCGTCGTAGTCGCCGCCGGCGCGCTCGGCGCGATCGGCGACCCGCGCGCCTTCGAGCCGCTCATCGCGCACCTCGATCATCACCACGCCGCCGTCAGGCAGGCGGCGGTCGCGTCGCTGAACTCGCTCGCGCATCCCGACCTTCCCGTGCGCGTGCGCGCCCTGCTCGACGATGATTCGCCGCGCGTTCGTGAATCCGCCGCGCGCATCGCCGGATACTTCGGGTTCACCGAGTGCGTGGAGCGGGTGATCGCCCTCTGCACGGACGAGGACGAGGGGGTCAGGCGCGCCGCGGCCGAGCAGCTCGCGCATCTCGACGACCCGCGTGCGCTGTCGACGCTCGTCGACGTGCTTCGATCGGGAAGCACCGGTGTCCGCGCCGCCGCGGCGCGCGGGCTCGCGCATCTCGACGCGCCGGCTGCCCTCGCCCCCGTCCTGTCGGCGCTCGCCGATCCTGACCCGTGGGTGAGGTACTACGCCGCACGCTCGGCGGGGCATCTCCGCCTCGGCGGCGCCGTCGCGGCGCTCTGCGAGGTCGCGACGACCGACGAGGTCGCCCCGGCGCGGATCGCCGCGATCGAAGCGTTAGGCGCGATCGGCGACCCAGCGGCGATCGACTCGGTGCGGGCGATTGCCGATGACGCCGACATGGCGATCGCCCAACCCGCGCTCGCCGCACTCGGACGCATGCCTGACGATGCGGCCGGCGCGATCCTCCTTCGCGCACTCGCGGCCGCGGACCCCGAGCGGCGACTCGCCGCCGTGAAGGCAGTCGCCGATCGACGCGAGCACGGCGCTGTCCGCGAGCTCGCCCGCCTCGCGCGTGCTGACGCTGACGAGTCCGTCCGCGATGGCGCTACGGATGCGCTGGCCGCGGTCGGCGGGGAAGAAGCGGTGAGCGCACTCGTCGCGCTCGCCGAGGAGCCGCGCCGCAGCGCGCACGCGGTCGTCGCGCTCGCCGGGCTTGGCGAGGACCAGATCGAGTGGGTCGGGCGCGGGCTCCGCCACGAGGATGCCGCCGTCCGCTGCGCGGTCGTCGAGGCGCTGGCGAGGATGCGCCACCGGACCGCGTCCTCCGTGCTCGCCACCGCGCTCGTCGATGACACGCCCGTCGTCAGGCTCGCGGCCGCCCACGCGTTAGGCAGGCTGGACGTGCGCCAGGCCGACGCGACCCTCGGGGAGCTCGCCCGCACCGACGACGATTCGCGCGTGCGCCGCGCCGCCCAGCGCGCGCTGGGCCGTTAGGCAATGCGCGACACTGGAGGGCATCGCGGCGGACCGGCCGGATACTCGGCCGGGATCCTCGGCTTCTCCGATTCGGCGTTCACGCTCCTCCGCGACCTGATCGCGCAGCACTCGGGTGTCTTCTTCGGCGACGAGCGGCGCGACCAGCTTGCCGACAAGCTCTCCGACCTCGTCGCGTCGCTGGGCATGACCTCGTTCCTCGACTACTACTACCTGCTCCGCTACGACGCGGAGCGCGAGCAGCACTGGACCGCGCTGATGGACCGCCTGGCGGTGCCGGAGACCTATTTCTGGAGGCAGCCGGACCAGATCCGTGCCTTCGCGCAGATCGTGGCGCCGGAGCACTTCGCGGCGCATCCGGGACGTCCCCTGAGGGTCTGGAGCGCCGCGTGCTGCAGCGGCGAGGAGCCCATCTCCCTCGCCATCGCGCTCGACCAGGAGGGGCTGCTCGACCGCATGCCGATCGAGATCGTCGCCAGCGATGCGAGCCCCGCCCTCGTCGAGCGGGCACGACGGGGTATCTACGGGGAACGCTCCTTTCGGAGCCTCCCTCGAGAGCTCTGGGCACGTTACTTCCATTCTCATGGCGAGCGCTGGCGTGCCGACCCGAGAATTCACGAGCGAATTCGCTGGACGATCGCGAACCTCGTCGATTCGTCGGCCGTACGCACCCTGGCCGCCGTCGACGTGATTTTCTGTCGGAACGTCTTCATCTACTTCTCCGACGAGACCGTCACCCGTGTCACGCAATCCTTCGCCGAAGGGCTCGCGGAGGACGGGCGGCTCTTTCTCGGCGCGTCGGAGTCGTTGACGCGGCTGGAGACGGCGTTCGAGCTGACGGAGCTCGGCAGCGCGTTCGTCTACGTGAAGGCAACGACCGCGCGCGAATCGCGCGAGTCCGGCGGCATGCGTGACGGTCGCGCTGACGCATACTCGATCCGGTAGCTGAGAATCATGTCAAGCAAGATCAGGGCGCTCGTCGTTGACGACTCCGCGTTCGTGCGAAAAGTCGTCAGCCAGATGCTCGCCCGCAGCCCGGAGATCGAAGTCGTCGGGACGGCGCGCGATGGGGTCGACGCGCTGGAGATGGTCGCGCGTTTCAAGCCTGACGTGGTCACGCTCGACCTCGTGATGCCGCGCATGAATGGAGTCGAGTTCCTTCGCGAACAGGCGAATCGCACCCCTGTTCCAGTGGTCATCTGCAGCATCGCGCACGAGACAGGGGAGATGGCGCTCGACGCCTTCGAGGCGGGGGCGGTCGACTTCGTGCGCAAGCCGACAGCGCTCGCCACCGACCGCGTCTACGAGATCGCCGACGAGTTGATCGCGAAGGTGATCGCCGCGTCGCAGGCCTCGTTGCGACCCGCGCTGCCCGCGACTCCGATCGCAACCGCCGCGCTGTCCCCATCGCATCGGAGCGGGTCCGTCGCTGGACTGGAGGCGACCGCGGAGATCGTCGTCATCGGCGTCTCGACCGGAGGGCCACAGGCGCTCCGTCACCTGATCCCATCGCTCCCCGCCGACTTTCCTGTTCCGATAGCGATCGTGCTCCACATGCCGGTCGGCTACACGAAGATGTACGCCGAACGGCTGAACGACATTTCCGCTCTCGAAGTCATCGAAGTGGAAGAAGGCGCCCCCCTCCGGCCGGGCGTAGCGTGGCTCGCACCCGCCGGCCAGCACCTCACCTTCCTCCGCGACTCCGCGGGTGTCGTCCGGGCGCACCTTGACCTGCGCCCGCTCGACACCCAACATCGTCCAGCGGTCGACGTGCTCTTCCGCTCCGCGGCTGATGTCTTCGGCGCCGCCGTTCTCGGCGTCGTGATGACTGGGATGGGTGCGGACGGCACCGCGGGCGCGGGCGAGATCAGGGCCCGCGGCGGGCACGTCATCACCGAAGCCGCGTCCTCGTGTGTCGTCTACGGGATGCCCCGCGCCGTCGTCGAAGCCGGATTGAGCGACCGCAGCGCCCCGCTGAGTACGCTGGCAGAAGCAATCATGGAGATGCTGTGATGGCTACCGTAATGATCGTGGACGACTCGGGCTACACGCGCCGCACGCATCGCCGGATTCTCGAGTCGGCGGGGCACACCATCCTCGAAGCTGACACCGGGATGGCCGCGATCGAGAGCTACGTCATGAACCGCCCCGACCTCGTCCTGCTCGACCTGACGATGACGGACATGAGCGGGCTCGAGGTCCTGGAAAAGCTGCGCGAGATCAACGCCGACGCGCGCGTCGTCGTCGTCAGCGCCGACGTCCAGCGCTCCACCGCGGCGCTGGTGGCCGACTCGGGAGCGATGCGCTTTCTCGGCAAGCCCGTCGCCCCCGCAGAGCTGCTCGATACGGTTCGCGAGCTGCTCCAGGACCAGGCGTCATGAACATCGACGCGCTCGATCTCGACGCGCTCACGGAGCTGTTCAACATCGGCCTCCACCGCGCCGCGTCGTCTCTCTCCGAGCTCGCCGGACAACGTATCATCGTCGACCTGCCGCAGCTGTGGGTCACCCCGATCGAAGAGATGCACGGTCGCCTCGAGCGGATCATGGTCGGCGAGCTTGCCACCGTTCACCAGATCTTCAAGGGCCGGATGACCGGCGACGCCGTGCTCGTGCTCGAATACGACAGCGCGACCCGGCTCGCCGATCTCCTCACCCAGGGCGGAGTCGCGCTCGATGGACGCCTCGACCAGTCGGCGCGCGAGGTCCTCGCCGAGGTGGGCAACGTCATCCTCAGCTCGTGCCTGAGCGTCTTCGGCGACATGCTGAAGGTGTCGGTGACGTTCTCCGTTCCGCGCATGCACGTGGAATCGCTCGAGGGGCTTCTCCGGTCGCTGGTCATCGAGCAGGGCGACGTGCGCATCGCGCTGCTCGCGGCGACCCGTTTCCGTCTGACAGAGCAGGAAGTCGCCGGCTACCTGATCATCGGCCTCGGGCTCACCTCGCTCACGCTCATCAACGGCGCGCTCGAGGCGCGGGCGCGCGAATGAAGGCGCGACCCGACGTTCCCTCCATCGGCGCCGCGGCGTCGCCGCTGCTGCAGGAGCTTGGCGACGTCCTCGAGCTGGGCGTGCTCACGCTCGATCGCTCACTCGTAGTGCGCGGCTGCAACCGGTGGCTTGCGATGGCGATCGGGGTCGCCGATACGGAGCTGATCGGCCGATCGATCTTCGACATCTTCGACGGCCTCGCGGGGAGCCCCGCCGAGCAGGCCTTTCGCCGGGCGCTCAACGGGGTGACCACGGTGTGGTCGCAGCAGTTCCACGGCTTTCTCCTGCCGCTCCCCGCACCACCGGGTCACGAGAGCTTCGAGCGGATGCAGCAGAGCGCGCGCATCGCCCCCGTCATGCGCGAAGGCGAGGTGGATGGCGTGCTCGCGCTCGTGCAGGATGTCACGGAGCGGGTCGCTCGCGAACAGGCGCTGCGGCGCGCGCTGCAGGCGGCCGAGGTCGCGAGCCAGGCGAAGTCCGACTTCCTTGCCGCGATGAGTCACGAGCTGCGCACCCCCCTTGGCGCGATCGTCGGTTACATGGAGCTCCTGCTCGGCGACATGGTCGGTGCTCTCGAGCCGCTTCAGCGCTCGTACCTCGGTCGGGTGCGCGCCGCCGCGCGCCACCTCATCACGATCATCGAGGAGATCCTGAGCTTCTCGCGCCTCGAAGCCGGGAAGCAGCCGATCTACCTCGAGGACGCCGACGCGGCCGAGCTCGCGCGCGACGCCAAGGAGCTCTTCGAGCCGCAGGCGACCGAGAAAGGACTCGCCCTCGTCCTCGACTTGCCCTCGACCGTGGTCCCGCTCCGGACGGACAAGACCAAGCTGCGGCAGATCCTCATCAACCTGCTCGGCAACGCCGTCAAGTTCACCGACACGGGCCGCGTGTCGCTCGAACTGAACGCGGTCAACGACCGCGTCGTATTTCGCGTGCGCGACACCGGTTCCGGGATAACCGCGACGGACGCGGCGCGAATCTTCGACCCGTTCACGCAAGTGGATCAATCGCTGAAGCGCGTGAAGGGCGGAACGGGGCTCGGCCTGCCGGTGAGCCAGCGGCTGTCCCGCCTCCTCGAGGGCGACCTGACCGTGGACAGCGTCGTCGGCGAAGGGACGACGTTCACGCTGTCGCTGCCCGTGGTGATCAGCGCGCGGAGCGGCGCGCTCCCCGAGAGCCCGCGGGCGACACCGATTGCCGGTGCCCCGGCGGGGAGCTGACGACACGGGCGCTTGCCACGAGTCGCGGGCACATGAGCAGACGGGTGCTAGCTTGACGCGCTGATCGCGAGCTTTCCTCGCGTCGGTCGCGCGAAGTCAGCGGCGTGGTCCTCCGCATAGTCCGCCAACCGCTCGTACAATTCTTTCTGCACGGTTCGCCAACGCCGATCAGCCGCATCGAGCCACCTGTTGGCATCGTCGTCCGTTGTCAGCACATCCTCGAGGCGCCTCTCCCGCGGGGCCGAGTTCCGTGGGATCGACCCGCCGTAGAAGCGCCACGCCGCCTCGTCGAGAATCGCGAGTGTTCCCCAGGCGCCGATCTCGCCCAGATACGCACGCGCGCGATCGCCCCCGGCCCCGGAGGAGTTCGTGAGATACTGCTCCAGCCCACCATTTTCCCATTCGGCGTTCAGCTCGTCGAAGAGCGCGACAAGGAGCTGCTCGCCATGGGTGAGCCGTTGTCCGCGCCGTGAGTCGATCCGCTGCGAGATGGCGACGAGCACGGAATACGCTGGTGACACCGGGTGCCTGATCTTCGCGGTCCGCAGGGCAAGCGACTCGTCGAGCGTACGGAGACGCCATGGAACGGCATCCACCTCTGGCGCCCGCTCGGCAACACGACGGGGCGGCGCCGTCGTTCGAGGCGGAACTCGGATTTGATTGGCAGCCTTCTGCGGCGGAGTGCGCTGCGCAGCGATTCCTTGCGTGCGAAGGCTTTTTGTCTGGCCGGCATCCACGAGAAGATCATCGAAGAGTGTAGCGAGGGTCCCGAGTGCGCGGCGCCCCTCTTCACTACTCTCGAGGTACCCCCGGAACCAGATCGCCTTCACCTTCGTGTCGATCGCCATGTTCAGCGTGCCATCGATCGCGGGATCCACGGCGAACTGCATGCGCGCCCTCTGGATCGCGTCGCGCTCGCGCGCCCAGTGGCTGCGCATGGCTTCGCGGAGCGCGGTCTCCGCCGCGGCTGTATCAACCTCGGGCCACGAGGTCAGCCAGAGCCAGTCAGAACCGATCGTCTTTCGCAGCTTGCGGTCTTTCGCCGGGCCGA
>DASSZC010000570.1:0-2695 GCA_035702925.1 Gemmatimonadaceae bacterium
GCAGGTCCTTGTGGCTCGTGAAGAGGATGAACAACCCGCCGTCCGCCGCCTCGGCGAGGTCGATCGTCGCCCGGATCACCGCCTGGAAGTGTCCGCCGGCATCAACGTTAGGCGCGGGGAAGTCGCTCGGCACGGCGAGGATCGACTGCTCCTGGTAGTCGAAGGGCGACGGGAAGACGTCGGTGTGCGGGATGACGTCCTCCTCGTCGAGCCCGAGTCGCGAGGCGAGGAAGTCGAAGCGGTTGTCGTTCGCCAGCGTCGCGCTCGTGATGACCGTCGTCTTCGCCCGCTTGAAGAGGTCTTCGCGGAGGATCGGCGCGAGGTCGAGCGGCACCGCCGAGACGGCAACCCCGCGGTCGCGCCCACGCACTTCGATCCAGCGCACCGTCGGGTCGGCGTCGGGCGCGGGACGCAGCGCATTGCGCAGCGAATCGCCGGACGTCTGCAGGCGCTTGCCGACCGCGCGAATCTCGTTGAGCAGCGGCGCGACGGACTCCTCGAGCTTCCCGCTTCCCTCGAGCCGCTCGCGCACGACGCGTAAGCCTTCATGCAGGAGCTCGATCTCGCCGAGCAGGTCGCTCAGCGCGACGTCGAGCCCACCGCGCCACACCGGGTGGCTCGCGAAGTCGTCGGTGAGGCGGAGCATCGCCACCCCGCTCTCCATCAGCACCGTGTCGAGCAGGTCGAAGACGAGCGCGCCCTTCTCGCGCGCCGCGTGCACCGCCGGCGCGAGGCGCTGGTTGACGAGATCGAGGCTCGCCGCGCTGAGCAGGTCCGTCTGCGAAGACAGCTTCCCGACCAGCGACGCGAGCAATCCCCTCCCCTGCTTGCGCTCGAGGCGATTGAAGGCGCGGACGAGCGCGCGCCGCGTGACCGTCGCGCCGAGGTGTCCGGCGGCGGCGTCTTCGAGGTGGTGGCCCTCGTCGATGACGAGGCGGTCGTACGAGGGCAGCACCGCGGCCTCGTCCCAGTTCTGCGTCGCGCGCCTGACGGCGACGTCGCTGAGCAGCAGGTGATGGTTGACGACGACCACGTCGGCCTTCGCTGCCTCACGGCGCGCGGCGTAGACGAAGCACTTCTGGTACGCGGGACACTGCAGCCGGGTGCAGAGATCCGGCTCCGCGGAGACCTCGTCCCAGATCTCCGGGCGCGGCGGTGTCGTCAGGTCGGCAAGCGATCCGTCCTTCGTGCGCTCCGCCCAGGCCGCGATCGCGGCGAGCTCCTCGCGCTCGGTCCCTTCGAGCAGCGTCCCCTCGTTCGAGCGCGCCTGCTCGAGGCGCGTCAGGCAGAGGTAGTTGCGCCACCCCTTCAGCATCGCGAAGCGCACCGGCTGGTCGCTGAGCGCCTTCGCGAGGAAGGGGAGGTCCTTCCCGATCAGCTGCTCCTGCAGGTTGATCGTGTTGGTGCTGATGATCGTCCGCTCGCCGTTGGCGGCCGCCCAGCGGAGCGCAGGAAGCAGGTAGCCTAACGATTTGCCGACCCCGGTTCCCGCCTCGAGGAGCCCGATGCCCCCGTCGCTGTAGAGGCGGGCGATCGTCGTCGCCATGCGGCGCTGGCTCGGACGGTCCTCGTAGGAGGCGTGCTGCGCGGCGATCGGTCCGCCGGGTCCGAGGTCGGCGTCGATCGCCGCGGGGTCGAGCGCGACGAGTGGGTCATGCCGCGGCACCTCGACGACGACGTAGAGCTCCGTCGCCGCGTTGTCGACGATCGCGAAGCCGATCCCGTCGCCGTGGATGCGCGCCGCCACGTTGAGGTCCGCGTCCGACGGCTCGAGCAGTCCCGAGGGGTGGTTGTGCACCAGCATCTCGCCGCGCTTGGCGAAGCCGGGGAGAGCGAGCACCTTGCCGACATCCCCGCGCGCGACGACTCGTGCCGTCGCGACGCGTCCCTCCTCGTCGACGGTGCACGCAAAGCACACCTCGCGGCCGCCGGCGAGGCGAATTGCCGCGCGGATGGCCGCGGCCGCCTTCTTGTCGAGGCGGTCGTCGGTGCTGACGGGGAGCTGGTTGGGGGGAGAAACCACGCTCAAATGTACCACGAAGAGAGGCCGAAGGCAGGTGCTCTTTCGGCGGGGGACGAGATGGGGGCATGCCCCGGCAGAGTGCAGCCCCCGGGTTTATTGAATCCGGGCATTGCCGCCGGGCGCGAGGGCGGCAACCCGGGTAGGACTCCCTTCGCCATGCCGGGCGCAAGCATCAGGAAGGCCGGCCAATAGTAACGCTTGACGTTACTAACGCGCCGCGTTATGCTCTCGAAGTGATCAAGAGCTTCGGCGATCGGGACACCGCGCGCCTGTTCAGCCGCGAGCCGGTGCGCCGTTACCCGGCGGAGTTGCGACGCGTGATGCTGCGCAAGCTGGTTGCGGTGGATGCCGCCGAGGCGCTCGATGACCTTCGGGTGCCGCCGGGGAACCGCCTCGAGAAGCTCAAGGGGGATCGCGCGGGCCAGCACAGCATTCGGGTCAACGATCAGTGGCGCATCTGCTTCCGGTGGAAGGATGCCGATGCGCACGACGTGCAGATCGTCGATTACCACTGAGGAGCGATATGTCCACGCGCAAGCTCACACCGATCCATCCGGGCGAGGTCCTGCAGGCCGACTTCCTTGAGCCACTCGAGCTCTCGCAATATCGCCTCGCCCACGACCTGTCGGTGCCGCCACGGCGGATCAATGAAATCGTTCATGGCAAGCGGGC
>DASSZC010000044.1:0-3068 GCA_035702925.1 Gemmatimonadaceae bacterium
TCGCGATGCGACTTCATCGGGATGACGAGCATCGACTTCGTGCGGTAGCCGAACTTGTCGTCGAAGCTCCGGTTCTGCTTGAACGACGAATCGTCAGGCAGGAGGTAGACGTCGGGGATCACCAGCGGCTCGCCGGTCGCCGCGGCGTAGCCGGCGAGGCTGGTGTGGTCGACGGGTACCGTGAACTCGCTGAAGGGAAGGTTCGGCAGCGAGTGGTTCTGCGAGAGCTTGAAGGTCAGCGTCGTCGGCTCGTGATTCTCCGCGCGCTCGACGAGGTAGACCGATCCCGCGTCGCTCGACGTCAGGCGCCGCGCCTGGCTGAGGATCATGTCGAGCAGGGTGACGAGGTCGCGCTCGGTGGAGAGCGCGACGCCGACCCGCGTCAGCTCGGTGAGCTCGTGATAGCGCTCGCTCTCCGCGTTGCGCGCGTTGCGCGCCGCCACCAGCGCCGCGGCGTGACGGAAGGCCCCGCGCAGCGCCGTTATGACGGCGCCCGGCGACGCGCCCCCCGGGATGAAGCTGGTGAGCAGCTCGCTCGGGAAGTCGTCGCGCGGTGCATCCTCGCCAACGTCGCCCCACCCGACGAGGGCGGCGTTCGCGGCCAGCTCGTCGAGCACGCGCCGTTCGTCGCCGGTGCTCGCGAGCAGGGTGCGGTCGAGGAGCACCACGGTCGGACGCGAGGGATCGAGTCCCGCGGCGCGGGGCAGCACGGGGACGCGGCGGACCTCGACGTCGTCCTCGCGGCGGCCGAGGGGTGCGGTGGTCAACGCGCGCCCGATGCACGCGATCAGGAGGGGCTTCACGGAGTGCATCGCACCCGGGCTGGAGACGGAAGCGGCGCCCGCGCGTTGCCGGGCGCCGCTTCGTCAGGCCGCGTGCTCAGTCGCCCGACTTCGGCGACGCGAGCCGGTCGAGGGCCTTCTTCGCCGGCGCGTACTCGGGAAACTTGTCGAGCGCGGCGCGATAGAGCTTCACCGCCTCTTCGCGGCGGCCGCCATTTTCCTCGGCGATCGCCCGCGAATAGAGCATGACGACCTGGAAGGGCGGCTTCGCCGGAGCCTGCGCGGTGCGCGCCGGCATCGCCGGGAGCTTCAACCCGCTGTTCAGCTTCGCGGCCAGCGTCGTGATCAGGTCGGAAAAGTCGTCGAGCTTTCCGGACACGGTCTCGACATGCTCGATCTCGCCCGTCTCGACGTTCACGGCGCGCGCGTCGAAGCGAACGCGCTCCTTCCGGTCGCTGACATAGCTGCCGAAGATCATGTGATGCACGCCGAGCAGCTTGCCGACGCGGACCGCGGTCGCCTTGTCGACGCTGCCGTTCGCCGAGAGGTTCTGCTCGGCGACGAGCTTGTCGAGCTGGTCGCGCTCGATGACGCGGATCCCGGAGTTTGCGGACAGCTCGCTCGTCAGGATGTCGGCGATCCCACCGCGCAGCGGATCGAGCTCCTCGTGCGCCTTGCCGATCGCGCCGTTGTTGAAGTGCATGACGGCGACGGTCGGGCGGGAATCAGCGGGGGCAGGGGTCGACGCATCCTGCGCGCGCACCGACGGCGCGACGAGCGCGCAGGCGGCGATCGCGACTACGGCGCGGCTGGCGAATCGAAACATTGTGCTCCTCCGGGAGCTAAACGGTCAGCGTCAGTCCTTCCGCGGCGGCGACGACCGCGAGCTCGCGGCCGCGCCGCGTGACGAGCGCGCGGCATTGCTCCATCCGTCGGTCCACTTCCTCGTCGGTGCGCTCGGGCTTGTGGTGGAAGAGCACCAGCTGCTCCACCTCGGCATCGAGCGCGAGTTCGACGGCGTCCTCGTACGTCGAATGGCCCCACCCGCGATGATGATCGTATTCCTCGCGAGTGTACATCGTGTCGTGAATCAGCACCGTCGCCCCGCGCACCCACTTGATGAGCCGTGCGCGCCAGTCACGGGGGACGTCGTACTTCGCGGTCGGGTTCAGCTCATTGTCACTGATGTAGACGAGCGCGCCGCCGTGATCGTTACCGCCCGAGAAGCGATAGCCGAGCGCCCCGCCCGGATGGCGAACGGGGAAGGCACTCACCTGATACCCCGATCCCGTCGATTCGCCCGCGGCGAGCTCACGAAAGTCGACGACTGCATCAAGCTGCTCGAAGGTCACCGGGAACACGACCGGGGACATCTGGTCGCGAACGACGCGGTCGATGCTCGTCTCGAGGGACTTGGATCCCCAGATCGTGAAGTGGTTCCCGCGCTGGAAGATCGGGCCGAAGAACGGGAGCCCCTGGATGTGGTCCCAGTGGGCGTGGGTGAGGAAGATGTCGCCGGCGATCGGGGCGCCATTGGCACGTTCGATGAGCGAGCGGCCGAGCTCCCGGATCCCGGTGCCCGCGTCGAGGATGATCAGCCACCCGTCGTCTGTGCGCAGCTCGACGCACGGGGTGTTGCCACCATATCGGACCGTCATCGGCCCGGGGCTGGGGATCGAACCACGCGTACCCCAGAATTGCACGCGGAGACTCATTGCCTCACGAGCGAAGGAGAATCGACCAAGCTCTACCGGGACGCACGAATGCGCCGCACCGCGCCGCACGTTGGGCGCGTGACTCCTGTCACACCGCCGTCAGGCGGTCGGGCGGACGCTGGCGCGCTGCTCGAGGGCCGCGCGGTCGGCGATGGTGATCTGCCGGCGCTCGACCGAGATCCAGTTGGCCTCCTGGAACTCCTTCATCGCGCGGGAAACGGTCTCGCGGCTGGCGCCGATCATCTGCGCGATGGTCTGGTGGGTGAGCGGCTTCTCGATCCGATCGCCGGCGGCCTGGTTCGACGCATCGAGGAGGAGGCGGGCGATGCGGCCGGGGACGTCGAGGAGGACGAGGCCCCCGATCTTGTCATCGGCGCGGCGCAGGCGGCGCGACAGCCCCTGGAGGAGCGCCCAGGCGACCGCGGGCGACCGCTCGACGCGGGCGCGGAAATCCTCGCGACGGAGGACGAGCATCGTCGCGTCTTCCATCGCGATGACGTGGGCCGACCGCGGCTGCTCGTCGATCAGCGACAGCTCGCCGAAGTGCTCCCCGACGCCGAGCACCCCGAGG
>DASSZC010000483.1:0-3615 GCA_035702925.1 Gemmatimonadaceae bacterium
CGGCGGCCCGGGGGGATAGCCGAATACCTTCATCGTGCCGAAGGTGATGAACAACAGCCCGGCGATGATGCGGAACACGCTCAACATCCGGCTCGGCCATGGCTCGGGAGCGGGATCGTAGATCGACATGGGGTGGGGCGAGTAGTGAGGAGTGAAGTGTGAAGGTGCAGGAGTAGTGACGCAAACATGCACCGTGCGCAAGGGCCTCACGCTACACTACTCCGGAACTTTCTCACCTCACCCATCACTACTCGCCGTATCACACCTCACTCGTCACTACTCGAAGTTATTCGCCCCACCACCACGCCACCTTCACCAGGAACGTGTTCTCCGGGTGCAGCCCGAACAGGTTGCTGTACTCGTTGCGCCAGGTCGGGGTCGGGTAGCGCGGGTCGTAGGCGTTCCCGCCGCGGCCGTGTGACCAGACCGCGAACAATGTCGATCCGGGACGGAACTCCCAGCGCAGCACGTTGTTCGAGCGCAGCTCGAGGACGTCGAACCCCATCCTCGCCCCGGGTGGCGGTGTATACGCGGTGTAGCGGTCCTCGTAGCGGGCCGCGCGCGGTGTCGAGCTCAGCTCGCGGACGTTGCTGTACCGGCCGCGGCTGAGGAACGGGGCGGCGTACAGCTGGAGGCTCAGCGTCGGCGTCGCCGTATAGCTGGCGCGCAGCCCTAACGATCGCGTCTCCTGGTCGAGGTGGGCGAAGGTGTAGTGCGTCACCGCTCCCTGGCGAAAGTTGTCGAACCACTGCGAATCGTCGTGGTTCATGCTCCAGTCGCCGGTGATGTCGAGCTGGAGCTGCGACATCGGGATCAGGGTCAGCTCGGGGGACACGTCGATGTAGTGTGATCGGCCGTAGTCGCCGCGCGCGTCGTAGACGCCGACGCCGGGCACGATGTGCTTCCGGTCGTCGCCCTGCCAGAAGACGTTCACCTGCCTGAGCGGCGAACGGTGAAAGGCCGGGCCGCCGCGCGCGCAGTTGTCGCAGTAGGTCGCGCCGAGCTGGCTCGAGGTGAATCCGGCGTGCACCCAGTTGTTGTTCTGCAGGTTGACGTGCCAGTTGGTGTTCACCGCGCGCTCGGTCGGCAGCCCGGCCGAGGTCCAGTAGCCCCACGCGTTGAAGTTGCCGGACATCTGCCGGTAGACGCGCGTCGGCTTCGTGAAGCTCAGCCCCATCCAGTTGTTGAAGCTCTGCTGGTTCGCGCGGCGCAGGTAGCCGAGGTCGTTCACTTCGAATCCCGGCGACTGTCGCTGCCAGCTCGTCTGGAAGTGCACCATGTTGCCGCCGAACTTCCCGAAGCTCACGTCCTCGGCGTCGCCGGTGAGCGAGGTGCGCGACGAGTCGAGGGGAAGCCCGGCGTCGGGACGCTGGTAGAGGTGGACGCCGCGCGTCTGCGTCGTGGCGATCGCCTCTCGCGAGCCGTTGACCATGCTCCCCGTCAGGCTCGCCGTCGCCTCGTACTTGCTCGCTCCCCACCGCTGCCTGACGTTCGTCCCCGCCGCCCATGCGTCGTGGTGCAGCAGCGTGTCCGTCCACTGGTCGAGCGCGCGATTCACCCCGGTGACGATCGCGCCGATGTTCGTGCGCCCTTCGCGCATGTCCTCCTGCGCGCGGAGGACGGTGTAGCTGGCCACCGGCTCGGTGGTTCGCGCCGCCGTCCCGAGGACGCGTCCGGTCACCGCCTCGAGCAATCCCACGTTCAGCCCCCCGCGCACGCGTCCCGTCAGCTTCGTCGCGCCGAGGATCGGCGTGACGTTAGGCGATGCGTCGTCGCCGTACACGTCGAGCAGCTGCGGCCTGCGGCCGATCCGTCGCGAGTAGAAGAGTCCTTCCCCTCGGCAGTTCACGATGCTGCAGTTGAGCTGGTAGTTGTACAGCCCCGTCCCCTCGATGAAGAAGGGGCGCCGCTCCTCGAAGAAGGTCTCGAAGGCGGTGAGGTTGACCACCGACGGATCGGCTTCGACCTGGCCGAAGTCGGGGTTCACCGTCGCGTCGAGCGTCAGGTTGGGCGTGATCCCGTACTTCAGGTCAGCGCCCCCCGTCACGCGCTGCGAGCGATTCCACCCGGTTGCGTCGACCGGGCTCGTTTCCGGAACGGAAAGGTTCTTCGCGACGACATACGGCACGACCTCGAGCCGGTGGAACGAGGCGATCCCGCGCACTCCGACGAGCTTGCCCAGCTGCGACGAGATTCCGCTCTGCGACGAGCGGTAGAGCGGCCAGCTCGTCCGCTCCTTGTACCGCTCGATGTCGCGCCAGATGCCGAAGCCGAAGGTGTGGCTCTCGCTGTTCGCGTAGCGCAGCTGCGAGAAGGGGATCCGGAACTCCGCGGTCCACCCCGTCGAGTCGATGCGCGTGCCGACGTCCCAGATCCCGTCCCAGGTCTCGTCCTCGTCGCGATCGTTGTACATCGCGTAATCGCGCTTCACCCCGACCGGGTTCACCGCGAACTCGAAGCCGGAGAGCCGGTCGTCGTACGAATCGATCATGACCTTGAGCTGGTCCGACGGCCCGCGCACGTCGCGGCGGGTGAGCGCGGTCATGATGCTGTCGGGATGCGGGTCGAAGGCGCGCACGAAGACGTAGAGATTTCGCTCGTCGTACGCCGCCTTGAACTCGGTGCGGAAGCGCGGCGCCTTCCCCTCGTTCGGCTTGAACTCGAGAAACTCAGAGGTCGCCGGTGCGCCCTGCCAGACCGGATCGTCCTCGCGCCCGTCGATCACCGGCGCCCGGTCGGCGCGGATCGCCGTCGCCGGGGCGACGTTCGGCCCCGTGGCCTGCTGCGCCGGGAGCGAGCGCGCGGGAAACGCGGCACAGAGAGCCGCCGCCATGACGGTCGCACGCATGGTATCACCTGTCGGGAGAGGAAGGCTTCGGGCGTTGGACACCGCGAGCCGGGTGGTGGTTGGCATTGTGTTGAAATTTCAGCATTAGCACCCGGTGGTCAAGCAAAGGTTTTGAAAGGGACTCGTTCGGCGCGCTGCATCCACGCGCGTCACGTGAGACCGCTATCGTTCGGCGTGTACTCGCGCACCCCCGCCCGCTCGCGATGAGGATCGTCGCCGGAAAGTTCGCCGGACGCGACCTCACCTCGCCTAACGATTTCCGCGTCCGCCCGACGGCCGAGCACGTTCGCGCCGAGCTGCTGGACCTGCTGCGCGCCGACCTCGCGAACGCGCGCGTCCTCGACCTCTTCGCCGGCACCGGCGCCCTCGGCCTCGAAGCGATCTCTCGCGGCGCGCTCAGCGCCGACTTCGTCGAGACTCGCCCCGCCAGCCTCCACGCCCTCCGCGCCAACGTCGCCGCCCTCCGCCTCCGCGACCGCACCCGCATCTTCAAGCGCGACGCCCTCCCCTTCGCCGCCGCCCTCGGCGCCAACAGCTACGACATCGCCTTCGTCGACCCGCCGTATGGGTCGCGCATGCTCGACCGCGTGATCGAGAGTTGGCAGGCATCATCGTTCTCCCGCGTCCTCGCCGTCGAGCACGCGGCGACCCACGAGCTCCCACGCGGCGCGACGAAAGTCGTGTTCGAGGAGACGGCGATCACGGTTTACCGAACCTGATGCGAAGTCGAGTTTTCGACACAGCGAGAGTCGGGTACGAGACGGCCA
>DASSZC010000007.1:0-5495 GCA_035702925.1 Gemmatimonadaceae bacterium
GACCGGGGAGCCGAGGAGGACCAGTCGCGTCGGGCGCGTCACCGCGGTCCCGCTTCGAGCCGCGTCACGGCGCGTCCGAGCGGCGGTCCGCCGTCAGGCGGTCGAAGGCCCGCCGGATCTCGCGCTCGAGCTCCGTGTACGTCGCGCGATAGACGGTGAGCTCGGCGCCGACCGGGTCGCTGATCGCGCGCTCGTTCTTGCCATGCGACGCGTAGCCGGTGAGGGTGTAGCCCTTCGTGGTGCCGCCTAACGCTTCGACGCGCTCGAGGTGGTGCGGGCCCATCGCCAGCACGATGTCCGACTCGGCGACGAGGTCGCGCGAGAGCAGCTGCGCGCGATGGTTGCTGAGGTCGAGCCCGTGCTCCATCCCGACGAGCAGCGCGCCATCGGACGCGGGCGCCCCCTCCCACGCACTGGTGCCCGCGCTCCCGACCTCGACGTCGGTGAGCCCGCGCTCGATCGCGACCTTGCGCGCGATCGCCTCGCAGAGGGGGCTGCGACAGGTGTTGCCGGTGCAGACGAAGAGGATCTTCATGGTCATCATGGATGCATCCCCAGCGGCGCCGGCGCCGTCAGGCATCGCCGATGAGGTCTGGAACGCTCTCGCGAAGCGTCTCGGCGCTGATCGCGCCCGGTCGAATCACCCGCGGCCGGCGCCCGGTGCAGTCGACGACTGTCGAGGGTGCGGATGGTGCCAGCCGGCCACCGTCGAGCGCAAGCAGCGTTCCGCGCGCGATCGCCGACTTCCACTGCGTGACAATCTCCCCCACGGACGTCGCCGGGGGAACCCCCGGCTTGTTCGCGCTCGTCGAGGTCAGCGGCTGGCCATACGCGCGGAGCAGCCGGGTCAGTCCGGGGTGCGGGGTCCAGCGGACGGCGACGCCGCCCTCTGGTCCGCGGAGGCGAGCCGGCACTCGCCGCTCGCCCCCGGAGAGGACGAGGGTGAGCGGTCCGGGCCAGTGGCGCGCGGCGAGCCTGGCCGCGTACGCCGGAAGCGTCAGGCCTAACCGCTCGATCATGGTGCTCCCGGCGACGAGGAGGAGAAAGGGCTTTCCCGCCGGACGCCCCTTGAGCGCGACCAGCGCCTCGACCCCCGCCTCGTCCGCCGCGCCCCCGAAGCCGTACACCGTCTCGGTCGGATAGGCGAGGACACCGCCGCGCTCGACGTGGTCGATCACCGTGCGCAGCGCACCCTCGACCTCGACGGGAGACCAGAACGGAAGCGCCTTCGCTTCCATCAGAGCGCGCCCTCGGTCATGAACATCGCTTCGGCGCGAGCAAAGTCGCTTTCATCGGTGATCTTCATCAGTCGCTCGTTCCCCGGTACCACGACGACGGGAAGGCCGAGGTGCTCGCAGAGCGCGGCGTCGTCGGTCGCCGACAGTCGTTCCTTCCGCGCGCGGAGGTACGCGTCCTCGAGCATCGTCCGCGGAAAACCCTGCGGGGTCTGCGCGCGCCACAATCCCTCGCGTGGAACGGTGCGCACGACGCGTCCGTCCGCGTCCGCCTGCTTCAGGGTGTCGACCACGGGAAGCGCGGGGACCGCGGCGTTGCCGGCGCGCGCCGCCGCGATGACGCGATCGATCGTCGCGTCGTCGACGAAGGGGCGCGCCGCATCGTGCACCAGCGTCACCGCGCATTCCTCGGGAAGGTCATCGAGCCCGTTGTAGACCGAATCGCCGCGCTCCTTGCCGCCTGACGCGACGAGAAGCCGGTCGACGTCGCTCTGGAAGATCCAGGGGGGCGGATCGCCGGCATACTGGCGCGGGAGCACGCAGACGACCATCGCCACGTCGGGACGCGACTGGAAGCGCTGCAGGCTGTGCAGGAGCATCGGTTTCCCCGCCACCCAGCGGAACTGCTTCAACTCATTCCCGCCGACCCGCGTTCCACTGCCGGCGGCCACGATGATCACGCCGACGTCGCGAGGGGCGCTCACCGGAATACCGCCTCGAACATCTCGCCGATTCCGCGCACGCCGACCGCCCGGATGTCGCGGCTCGCCCCGCGGGCGGGGACGCTGCGCTCGGCGACGTACGCGGTGGTGAATCCCATCTTCGCCGCCTCGGCGAGCCGCCGCTCCGTCTGCGAGACGGGACGGACCTCGCCGCCGAGTCCGACCTCGCCGAGGAAGATCGCGTCGTTAGGCAGCGACCGGTCGTAGACGCTCGAGGCGAGCGACGCGGCGACCGCGAGGTCGCCGGTCGGCTCCTGGAGCCGCAGTCCCCCGACCACGTTGACGAAGACGTCGAGCTGGGCGAAGGAAAGGCCGGCGCGCTTGTCGAGCACCGCGAGGAGGAGCGCGAGGCGGCGTCCATCGAGCCCGGTGGCGACGCGCTGCGGCGTCCCGAACCCCGCCTTCGCCGCCAGCCCCTGCACCTCGACGAGCACGGGGCGCGTCCCCTCGAGCAGCGCGGTGACCGCGCTCCCGGAGACCATCCTCCCCCGCTCTCCCATGAACAGCTCGGAGGGATTCTCGACCGCGACGAGCCCCGACTGCGTCATCCGGAAGACGCCGATCTCGTCGACGCTGCCGAAGCGGTTCTTCGTCGCCCGCAGGACGCGATGGTCGAGCGAGGCCTCGCCCTCGAAGTAGAGCACCGTGTCGACGATGTGCTCGAGGGTCTTCGGGCCGGCGATCCCGCCCCCCTTCGTCACGTGCCCGACGACGAACACCGCGGTGCCGCTCTCCTTGGCGAAGCGCATCAGCCGCGCGGCGCCCTCGCGCACCTGCCCGACGTTGCCTGCTGCACCCTCGAGATCGGCGGTGTACACCGTCTGGATGGAATCGACGATCATCAGCTGCGGGCGCATCGCGTCCGCGGTCGCGAGGATGGTCTCGAGATTCGTCTCACCGAGGAACGCTACGTCGCCGGCGCCGGAGGGGCCGTCAGGCAAGTCGAGACGGTCGGCGCGCAGCTTCACCTGGAGCGGCGACTCCTCACCCGACACGTAGAGCGCCGAATGTCCGCGCGCCTGGAGGCGGGCGGCGGTCTGCAGCAGGAGCGTCGACTTGCCGATTCCCGGCTCACCGCCGACGAGGACCATCGATCCGGGAACGAGCCCGCCGCCGAGGACGAAATCCAGCTCGTCGATCCCGGTACGCCAGCGCTCGGCCTCCGAACCCTTCACCTCGCGGAGCATCGGCGTCGGCGCGACGGAGCCGCCGGCGCCTAACGTTCTCGCGCCGCCGGCGCGTCGCGCCGAGGCCGAGGACGCGGACGGCTTCGGGGCCGCCATCTCCTCGACGAGGGTGTTCCACTCCCCGCAAACGTCGCAGCGACCCGACCACTTCGGATGCGTGGCCCCGCACTCGGTGCACCGATAGACGGTCTTCGCCTTCGGGCTCACGCTTCCTGGCGCTGGGTGTAGTTCTCGAAGCGGGTGTACGCCTTGTGGAAGAAGACGTTCACGATCCCGATCGGCCCGTTGCGCTGCTTGCCGACGATGATCTCGGCCCGCCCCTCGAGGGAATTGCCGTCCTTGTCGGTCGGGCCGTCGTACACTTCCTGGCGGAAGATGAACATGATCAGGTCCGCGTCCTGCTCGATCGCGCCCGACTCGCGAAGGTCGGAGAGCTGCGGGCGGTGGTCGCCGGCGCGCTGGTCCGGCGCGCGCGACAGCTGCGACAGCGCGACGACGGGGACCCCGAGTTCCTTGGCGAGCGCCTTGAGTCCACGCGAGATCTGGCTGACCTCCTGCTGGCGGCTCTCGATCCCCGGCGGTCCCTGCATCAGCTGCAGGTAGTCGACGATGACCATCCCGATTCCGCTGTCCGCCTTGAGGCGGCGCGCCTTCGAGCGCATCTCGAGCAGGGTGATCCCCGGCGTGTCGTCGATGTAGACGGGGGCCGAGCTGAGGATCCCCGCCGCCCGCGCGAGGCGCGGGAAGTCGTCGTCGCGGAGCATTCCCTTCCGCAACCGCTGCGCGTCGATGCGCGCCTCACTCGTGAGCATGCGTTGCACGAGTGACTCCTTACTCATTTCCAGCGAGAAGAACGCAACCGGAATATTGTGCTCGATGGCCGCGTGTTGCGCGATGTTCAGCGTGAACGCAGTCTTGCCCATCGACGGACGGGCGGCGACGATGACGAGGTCCGAAGACTGGAAGCCGGAGGTCAGCTCGTCGACGTCCTTGAAGCCGCTCGGTACGCCGGTGACGGTCTTGCCCCCGCGCTGCAGCGCCTCGATGCGCTCCATCGTCGGCCAGAGCAGCTCCTTGATGCGGGTGAAGCCCTTCTGCCCGCGCTGCTGCGAGACCTGGAAGATCTTCTGCTCGGCGTCGTCGAGGAGATCGGCGGCGGGGAGCTTCCCCTCGAACGCCTCGCCGACGATCGCGGTCGACACCTCGATCAGCCGGCGATAGAGCGCCTTCTCGCGAACGATGCGCGCGTGATACTCGACGTTCGCCGAGGTGGGGACGGCATCGACGAGGAAGCCGATGTAGTCCTTCCCTCCCGACGCGTCGAGCTCACCCCGACGCTCGAGCTCATTGGCGAGGGTCAGTGGATCGACGATCTCGCCGCGCTCGGTGAGCGCGGTCATCGCCCGATAGATGCGGCGATGCCCCTCACGGTAGAACATCCCGTCGTCGACGGTCTCGACGACGCGCGCCACGGCGTCCGCGTCCATGAGCATGGCCGCGAGCACCGCCTGTTCGGCGTCTTCCGAGTAGGGAGGACGCCGATCGCGGTAGGGATCACGCCCGATCGTCGGGGCTGCTATCGAGTATTCGACGGGCGAGCTGGACATCGTCCCAGGTTGGTCGCTTCCACGCGGGGTTACGCAGCAACGCCGCGGGATGGTAGGTCACGATGAGCGGGATGCCGTGGTAGCGATGGACGCGCCCACGAAGCTTCCCGATCGATTCTTTGGTCTCGAGGAGTGTCTGCGCCGCGAAGGTGCCGAGGGCGAGAATCACTCCGGGGCGGATGAGCTCGAGCTGGCGGATCAGGTACGGGCTGCAGGCGGCGATCTCGTTCGGCAGCGGATTCCGGTTTCCCGGCGGCCGATGCTTGATCACGTTGCAGATGAAGACATCTTCGCGACGAAGGTTGATCGCCGCAAGGATCTTGGTCAGGAGCTGGCCAGCCGCGCCCACGAAGGGCCTTCCGGTCTCGTCTTCCGTCGCGCCCGGCGCCTCGCCGACGACGACGAAGCGCGCATTCGGGTTCCCCTCACCGGGGACCCCCTGGATCGCGGTCTGGTGCAGCGTGCAGCGCGTGCAACGACGCACCATGTCGGCGAGGACGTCGAGCGAGGGCGCGGCGTCGATGTCGGTCACTCCAGGCGCGGTCGGCTTCGCGACCACCAGCCCGGGAGGAAGATCGGCGGCACCGACTGGCGCCGGGTCAGCCGGCGACGGCGGCGCGGGCTCGGCGCGCGGGGATTCGCTCACCGGCTTCGCACCGGTCGCGCGGAGCGCCTCGCGCCAATCCGACGTCTCCGGCGCCGCCGCCCGTGGGGCCGGGTCGGCCGCTCGCGGGGCGGCGGGCG
>DASSZC010000572.1:0-4009 GCA_035702925.1 Gemmatimonadaceae bacterium
ACCGGCGGAGGCGTCGACGCGCGCACCCTCGAGGAGCTCGCCAACCTCGCCCTCCGCCACGACCTGCTCGTCATCTCCGACGAGATTTACGGGCAGATCACCTATGATGGCGAAGCGACGCCGAGCATCGCCGCGCTCCCCGGGCTCCGCGACCGCACGATCGTCGTCGACGGATTCTCCAAGGCCTACGCGATGACCGGATACCGGCTCGGCTACGGGCTCGTCCCGCGCTGGCTGGTCGAGCGCCTGACGACACTCGTCGTCAACGGCCACACCTGTACCCCGCCGTTCATCCAGCGCGCGGGAATCGCCGCGCTCACCGGACCACAGGACGCGGTTCAGTCGATGGTCGCCGAGCTTCGCCGCCGCCGCGATGACGTCGTCGCCGCCCTGCGCGCGATCCCCGGGGTGCGCTGTGCGACTCCGGCGGGCGCGTTCTACGCCTTTCCCGATGTCAGCGACGTGCTCGCCGCCAGCGGCCTCACCGCTCCGCGGCTCGCCGACCGGCTGCTCGAGGAGCACGGCGTCGCCCTCCTGCCGGGCAACGGCTTCGGCCCCGCTGGCGCATCGCACTTCCGCATCTCCTTCGCCGGCACCGCCGGCGCTGTGCGCGATGGCCTCACCCGCCTGGCGAGCGGCATCGCCGCCATCACCACCGACAGCACCTCCGCCGGGCGCCCTCCCGCGCCGGCGGCGCCTAACGTTTCGAGGATCAGGGCATGAGCATCTCCCACGCGGCCGCCGCGCAGCAGGCGCCGGCGAAGAAGGTCACCGTCGCCACCCTCGCCGCCCTCCGCGCGCGCGGCGAGAAGGCGGTGTTCGTCACCGCCTACGACTACCCGACCGCGGTCTATGCCGACCGCGCCGGGGTCGACATGCTCCTCGTCGGCGACTCGGCGGCGATGACGGTGCTCGGGCTCCCGACCACCGTCGGGATCACCCTCGACGAGATGCTCGTCTTCGCCCGCGCTGTCTGCCGGGGGGCGAAGCGCGCCTTCGTCGTCGGCGACCTGCCGTTCCTCTCCTACCAGCCCTCCGACGAGGCGGCGATCCGCAGCGCGGGCGCCTTCATCGCCGCCGGATGCGACGCCGTGAAGTGCGAGGGCGGGAAGCGCATCGTGCCTCGCGTGCGCGCGATGGCCGACGCCGGCATCGCGGTGATGGGGCACCTCGGCCTCACCCCGCAGAGCCTCGGCCAGCTCGGCGGCTACCGCGTGCAGGGGAAGACCCTCGCCGCCGTCGAGCGGCTGACGGAGGACGCGATCGCCCTCCAGGACGCGGGCGCCTTCTCCGTCCTCCTCGAGGCGGTCCCCGCCGAGGCGGCCGCCTATGTTCGCGAGCACGTCGACATCCTCGTCTACGGGATCGGCGCCGGCCCGAACGTCGACGGCCAGCTCGTCATCTCCAACGACGCGTTAGGCAACTTCGTCGGCGACATCCGGCCGAAGTTCGTCAAGCGCTACGCCGACGTCGGGACGCTCGTCGAGGCGTCGCTGCGCAACTACGCGTCGGACGTGCGCTCGCAGCGCTTCCCCGCGCCCGAGCACCTCTACCCGATCGACGCCGCCGAGGAAGCCGCCATCCACGCCGCCCGTCCCTCGACGATCGCCGCCGCGGCCGCCCGCGAGCTGCGCGACGTCCGCGAGGCGCGCCGCTTCGCCGAGGCCCGCGCATGAGCCGAACCGTCACCATCGGCGTACCGGCGTCGACGTCGAATCTCGGCGCGGGCTTCGACTGCGTCGGCGTCGCCGTCGAGCGCTGGATCAACGTGAGCGCGACGCTCGACGACAGCGTGCGCGGCTTCGCGATCGCTCGTCGCGGCACGCTCGCCTCCCTGGCTATCGATGCCGAGGACGATCGTCTCGCCGCGGGGTTCCGCGCCGCCTGCCGGCGCGCGCGCCGCGATCTCCCCGAGGGGGTCGCCTTCGACGCGACCTCGAACATCCCCGTCGGGCGCGGACTCGGCTCCTCGGCGTCGGCGACGCTCGCCGGCGCGCTGGCCGCGAACGCGCTGCTCGGCCTCGGGCTCACCGAGCGGTCGATCGCGATCGCCTGCGCCGAGATCGAGGGGCATCCCGACAATGTGGTTCCCTCGCTGTTCGGGGGCGCGCGCCTCGCGCTCAAGGGCGCGGACGGATCGCTGCTCGTCGCGCCCCTCCATGTGCACGACTCGCTTGCGCTGGTGTTCGCGATCCCCGACTTCGCGGTCGAGACGGTGCACGCCCGCGCGGTGCTCCCGCCGACCGTCGCCCACGCGACCGCGACCCGCGCCGCCGCGTTAGGCGCGGCGCTCGTCCAGGGGCTGGCGACGGCGAACGAGGGGTTGCTCTCCGCGGCGCTGTCCGATGTCCTCCACGTTCCCTTCCGCCGCGGATTGATCGAGGGATACGACGCGGTCACCCGCGCCGCTCGGCGCGCCGGGGCCTTCGGCGCGACGCTGAGCGGATCCGGCTCGACGATCCTCGCGATCGCCCCGGTCGAGAGCGCGGAGAACGTCGCCACGCAGATGGTCGAGGCCTGGCAGGCGTTGCGGGTGAACGCGGAATCGCTCATCAACCCGCCCCGCGTCGCGGGAGCGACCGTCAACGTCGCACCGGTGGCGCCATCACCATCGCCGGCGACGCGAACCCGTGAGGTCAGCGCCAGAAGCTGATCGCCCGAGCGAACGAATCGATTTCGCAGTATTCATATTCACTGAAGCAACCGAGGCTCCAATGGCAGTCACCCTGCACCTTCCCACCATCCTCGCCAAGCTCGCCGACTCGCGCGCGCTCGAGGCGAATGGTGCCACCGTCGGCGAGGTCGTCTCCGAGATCGCCGGCCGCTATCCCTCGCTCGCGCCGCGGCTCCGCGACGAGCAGGGCAATCCGTATCCCTTCGTCACCTTCTACCTGAACGACGAAGACATCCGCTTCCATGGCGGCTTCGCGGCGACCGTCGCCGACGGAGACGAGATCGCCGTCGTCCCGGCGATCGCCGGGGGCTGACCGATGAGTGCAACCGTGACCCGAGAAATCCTGAACGCCAGCGAGCTGCCCGAGCTCTCCTCGGACGAGATCCTCCGCTACAGCCGGCACCTCATCCTTCCGGAGGTCGCGCTCGACGGACAGCGCCGCCTCAAGGGGTCGCGCGTGCTTCTCATCGGTGCCGGCGGGCTCGGCTCGCCACTCGCGCTCTACCTCGCCGCGGCCGGGGTCGGAACGTTAGGGCTGGTGGACTTCGACGTCGTCGACGTCACCAACCTGCAGCGGCAGGTCCTCCACGGCACGAAGGACGTCGGGCGGCCGAAGCTCGAGTCGGCGCGCGAGCGGATTCGCGACATCAACCCGCACGTCCACGTCGAGGGCTACCCCGTCAAGCTGACGAGCGCCAACGCGCTGGAGATCGCCCGCGATTACGACGTTGTCGTCGACGGGACCGACAACTTCCAGACGCGCTACCTCACCAACGACCTCTGCGTCCTGCTCGGCAAGCCTAACGTCTACGGGAGCATCTTCCGCTTCGAGGGGCAGGCGAGCGTCTTCGCCACCGAGGAGGGGCCGTGCTATCGCTGCCTCTATCCCGAGCCGCCACCGCCGGGACTGGTGCCGAGCTGCGCCGAGGGCGGCGTGCTCGGCGTCCTTCCCGGGCTCGTCGGGACGATCCAGGCGACGGAGACGATCAAGCTGCTGCTCGGCGTCGGCGAGCCGCTGATCGGACGGCTCCTCACCATCGACACGCTGACGATGCAGTTCCGCACCCTCAAGCTGCGGAAGGACCCGACCTGCCCGGCGTGCGGGACGCGCGAGATTCGCGAGCTGATCGACTACGACCAGTTCTGCGGCGTCGGCGCCCATGCGCCGGCCGAGGCGGCGCTCGAGGAGCTGACCCCGGTCGAGCTCGCGGCCAAGCTGCAGCGCGGTGATGACTTCGACCTGATCGACGTCCGCGAGCCGCACGAGTGGGCGATCGCCCGCATTCCCGGGGCCCGGCTCATACCGTTAGGCACGGTCGCCGACGCGATCGCGAC
>DASSZC010000410.1:0-2248 GCA_035702925.1 Gemmatimonadaceae bacterium
CTGTTGCCGGCGAGGCTGTGCGTGAAGCAGTAATTCACGCGGTCCTCGAGCGGGATCACCGCGCCGGTGCGGTCCATGTATTTCGGGAACCGCGCGTAGACGCCAAGCAGTCCCGCCGCGTCGCGGCGCCGGCCGGCGTCGATGTGACAGCTCGAGCACTGCAGGCTTCCCGTGGCGTACTGCGGGAGGCTGTCCGTCGTGTGCGTGATGAGCGCCAACCCGCGCCGGATCGACGCCCCGAGCTGGTCGTTCGGTATCAGCGAGTCGGGTGGCGGCGTGTAGTCGAGCGGTCCTTCGACGTGGAGGCTGATCGCCTTTCCCGTGTCGGCGCCGGCCGCCGGGCGTCCACTGTCCGCGGCGCCCCCGCGATCTCCGCCCTTCGTGCACGCCGCCGCCGCGATCGCGATGAACAGCGCTGCCATCCCTTGCCGTCGAAGCTGCATGAGTCGTTTCCTCCAGAAGGAAACCGCCCTCCAGCGAAACCGTCAGCCGGCGAGGAGCTTCCGCCGGGCCTTCGTCTCCGCCTCGAGCCGCCCGCACATGATGTCGCAGAGCTGGAAGACGTCCTTGTCGCCGATCGAGTAGTACACGTACAACCCATCCT
The DNA here is from genome assembly GCA_035702925.1 of Gemmatimonadaceae bacterium. Lineage (GTDB taxonomy): Bacteria > Gemmatimonadota > Gemmatimonadetes > Gemmatimonadales > Gemmatimonadaceae > JABFXC01. Next base: position 605 of record DASSZC010000410.1, read on the forward strand.
TGCGGCGCGAGACGAAGCCGAGGCTGTGCAGGAGCTGCAGGTGCTTCGAGACGTTCGCCTGACCGAGCCCCGTCGCCTCGATGATCTCGGAGACGGTCAGCTCGCGCCGGCGGAGGGCGTCGAGGATCTGCAGCCGTGCCGCCTCGCCTAACGCCTTGAAGCGCTCGGCCACCAGCACCGTCAACTCCGGAGTCAGGACATGCTTTCCCACGCCGACCTCCAACATGAAGATTGAATCACCATCTGGTAATATGGTTGCACAGCGGCGCCGCGCCAGCGGCGCCCCCCTCAGCGCGCGGTCGTCAGGTCTCCGGCACCCTCCTCCTCGCGGACGACGGGGAGCCCCGCGCGCTCCCAGTCGGCGAAGCCGCCGACCAGGCTGACGACGTTGGTCAGCCCCTTCGCCCGCAGCACGCTCGCCGCGATCGCCGACCGGGCGCCGGTCTGGCACTGCATGACGACGGGGCGGTCGCGCGGGATCTCCGCGATCCGGTCGGCGAGGTACCCGACCGGGATGTTCACGACGTCAGGGAGGTGCCCCGCCTCCCATTCGGTGCGCCCGCGCACGTCGATCGCCACCACTTCGCTCCTCCCCAGCCGCTCGGCAAGCTCGGCGACACCGACCTGTGGAACCGATCCGAGCTCGCCCCCTGCGGCCGACCAGTCATGGAGCACCGCCGAGGTGAAGTATCCCCCGACGCGATCGAGGCCGATCATCGCCAGGTCGCGGACCGCCTCGTCGATGCAATCGGCGCACGATCCGTCCACGATCAGGTGGAACTCCCGGTCGTAGGGGATGAGCCATCCCGCCCAGTTCGTGAAGCTCCGGTTGAGCGCGATGTTGATCGTTCCCGGCACGTAGCGCTGCGCGTAGTCCGCCGCCGCCCTCGTGTCGACGACGATCGCGCCGCGCGCCAGCAGCTCGCGCAGCGTGGGAGAGGCCAGCCGTTCAGGGCGATGGAATCCGCCGAGCACGCGCGGGCCATCGCGGTTGACGCGCTTCATCTCGGCGAAGTACTTCGGCGGCTCCGGCTGCCCGGCGAGCACGGCCTCGACGAACTCCTCCACGTCGCTCGCCAGGAGGGCCCAGTTCGCGATGCGCTCGTAGCCAAGGGTCGAGGATGGCACCGCGCCTAACGCCTTGCCGCAGGCCGATCCCGCGCCGTGCCCGGGCCAGAGCTGCAGGTAATCCGGCAGCTGCTTGAATCGCTGGATGCTGCGGAAGAGCGCGTGCGCGCTGGCGCGCATCGTCCCCGCGACGTTCGCCGCCCGCTCGAGGAGATCGGGTCGGCCGACGTCGCCGACGAAGATGAAGTCGCCGGTGATCGCCCCCATCGGGCGGTCAGTGGCCGGGGTGTCGGTGACGAGGAAGGTCAGGTGCTCGGGTGTGTGCCCCGGCGTGTGCAGCACGTCGAAGCGGATGTTCCCGACCATGAAGTTGTCGCCGTCGTGCAGCAGCGTCGCCCCGGCGGCGGGGGCGAATGCATACTTCCAATCCGGGCCCCCCTCGTCGGACAGGAGGAGCTTCGCCCCCGTGCGCGCCGCGAGCTCGCGGCTCCCGGAGACGAAGTCGGCATGGATGTGCGTTTCCGTCACGTGGGTGATGCGAAGCCCCTCGTCGCTCACCGCGCGCAGGTACTGCTC
>DASSZC010000549.1:0-3178 GCA_035702925.1 Gemmatimonadaceae bacterium
ACCGGTGCCAAATCTTTGATAATCGCCTTCAAGGATCACAGCGGATAATGCTTCGGTGAGCCACAAGCAGCGGCGCCCGCCACCAGGAGGGATCCGCGTTTATCCGTAGTGATCCCTGAAATTGTAGTTCCCTCCCGTTAAGACTTCCCGCCTCGAGTGGCCGGAGGCGTCGGCGTGATCCCGCCGCTCACACGAAGTAGCGCGCGGCGACGGGGAGGAGGGTCGGGTGCTGCATCAGCGCCTGGGCGAACACCCGGCCTAACGTTCGCTTGTCGGGGGCGATGCCGTTGACGGTCTTCGCGAGCCGGTTGTAGAAGTCGTCGTCGAACTTGTTGAGCGCTTCCTTGATCCGGTAGAAGCGCTCATGGTCGTCGCCCATCAGCGCCATCCACTCGTTGTGATAGCGCTGGAGGCGGGCCGCACTGGTGTCGTGCTCGGCGAGCGCGGATGCGGCGGTGCGCCCGGCGATCCGCCCCGCCTTCATCCCGGTGACGATCCCGCCGCCGGAGAGCGGGTTGATCATGTGCGCCGCGTCGCCGCAGAGGATCAACCCATCGGTGACCGTGCGCTTCACCGTGGTGTGGACGATGACGCCGCCCACCGTGTAGCCGGTGCGCGTCCCGGTGGGGAAGTAGCGATCGAGGTACGCGTGCAGCCACTCGCGCGCCGGGCGCCCGTCTGCCTTGAGCGCGACGAGCCCGAGACCGACATTCGCGACCCCGACCCCCTTCGGAAAGACCCAGGCGTAGCCCCCGGGGGCGATCTGGTCCCCGAAGTGGAGGTAGATCGCGTCGGGATCGAACTCGATCCCGGAGACGACGTACTGCGCGCAGCTCTCCATGTCCCGCGACGGGACGCGGGTGTCGAGCCCCGCCCAGCGGCCGATCATGCTCTCGACGCCGTCGGCGCCGATGATGAATCGCGCGTGCACGACACCCTCGCCGCGCGGCCCGCGGGTGCGGGCGATCCACCCGTCGCCCTCGCGCGCGATCCCGACCACCTCGGTCCCGGTGCGGATCTCTGCCCCCTCGCGGCCGGCGTCGGCGGCGAGCGCGGGCTCGAAGCGCGTGCGGTCCAGGATGTAACCGACGTCACCCTCGGCCACGCGGACCTCGGTACCGTCAGGCGCCCAGAAGATCACCCGCGTGATCTTTCGCGAGATCCAGTTGGCCCCCGTCGGATCGAGGAACTCGGCGACCCCCTTCGAGCCGACCCCCTCGCCGCACCGCACCGGCGCGCCGACCGCGCGGTCGCGCTCGAGGACCAGCACCTCCAGCCCGGAATCGGCGGCGCATGCCTCACGGGCGGCGACCAGTCCCGAGGGACCGCCGCCGACGACGAGGATGTCGCACCGCTCTTCGCTCACGCCAAGGCCCTCACGCTCACGCGGCGGGGAGCGTCGCGGCGAGGAGGGGGTTGGGGACCATCAGCAGCGCGCCGACGGGGCAGGGGGCGATGCACTTGCCGCACCCGGTGCAGGTCTCGGCGAAGACGATGAGACCCTCGCGACGCATCTCGATCGCGGTCGGTGGGCAGAGCGGCATGCAGAGGCCGCACTCGTCGCAGAGCTGACGGTCGACGACGGCGATGGTTGGCGGGAGGCGACGCATGGTGAGCGAGGTTACAGGGCCGAGCTAGGTTGTGTCAAGTCAACAGCTTGCTCGTCCTATGGAACACAGACTAGCTTTCCGTCCTCTCGACGCCAGGCTCTGGCTCGGCACCACCTCCACCGCAAGGCAATTGTTGATGCGCTGGCCGCTCTTCAAGCGAGGCTCGCTTTTTCCCGCGAACGCGATCGGTGTCGATCTCGGAACCGCGAACACACTGATCTACGTGAAGGGCGAAGGCATCGTGCTGAACGAGCCCTCCGTCGTCGCCATCGATCGGGACACGAAACGCATCCTCGGCGTCGGGCTCGAGGCGAAGCGGATGCTCGGCCGCACGCCGGAAGGCGTCATCGCCGTTAGGCCGATGAAGGACGGCGTCATCGCCGACTTCGACGTGACGGAGAAGATGCTCCGTTACTTCCTCAAGCTGATCATCGACAATCACGTCTTCCGCGTGAAGCCGCGGGTGATCGTCTGCGTGCCGTCGGGGATCACCGAAGTCGAGAAGCGCGCGGTGCGCGACTCGGCGATGGGTGCCGGCGCGAAGGAAGTGTTCATGGTCGCCGAGCCGATGGCGGCGGCGATCGGCGTCGGCCTGCCGGTCGAGACGCCGACGGGGAACATGGTGATCGACATCGGTGGCGGCACGACCGAGATCGCGGTCATCGCCCTCTCCGGCATCGTCAGCGACACCTCGATCCGCATTGGCGGTGATGAGCTGGACATCGCCATCGTCCAGTTCATGCGCAAGAACTACAACCTCCTCATCGGCGAGCCGACGGCGGAGCTGATCAAGATCGGGATCGGCAGCGCGGCGCCGGTCGGCGAGGAGCGCGAGATGGAAGTGAAGGGGCGCGACCTCGTCTCCGGGATCCCGAAGACGGTGCGCGTGCACTCGAGCGAGATCCGCGAGGCGATCCAGGAGCCGATCCAGCAGATCGTCGACGCCGTGCGGCGCGCGCTCGAGATCACGCCGCCGGAGCTGGCCAGCGACATCGTCGATCGCGGCATCGTGATGACCGGTGGCGGCGCGCTGATTCGCGGCCTCGACCTCCTGCTCAGCCAGGAGACCTCGCTGCCGATTCACGTCGACGAGGATCCGCTGACGTGCGTCGTGCGCGGCACCGGGCGCATTCTCGACGACGAGGACAAGTACGCCTCCGTCCTCGAGGACTGAGCCGCCGTGGCCCGTGCGAGCCGGCTCGATAGCCGCTTCGACACCGCGTTGTTCGCGGCGTGCGTCTTCCTTGCGATCGTCGTTCATGGATTGCCCGATCGTCTCCGCGAGCCGCTGACCCGCAGCCTGCGGCAGACGGTCCTCGTCCCGCTCGTCTCGCTCCAGCACAACGCTGGGCTCAGCCGCGCGGCGTGGCTGTCGCACGAGTCGAACGCGCGGGTGCAGGACAGCGTGTCGCTGCAGGCGATGCGCGCGATCTCGCTGGAGAGCGAGAACGAGCGGCTGCGCCGCGTCCTCGGCCTGGGGGGAAAGCTGCGCTGGGGCTTCGTCCCGGCCGAAGCGCTGCACAGCGGCGCGGTCGGCGACGAGTACACCCTCACCCTCTCGGCGGGCG
>DASSZC010000185.1:0-2144 GCA_035702925.1 Gemmatimonadaceae bacterium
GTACGCGCGCACCTTCGGCATTCCGGTCGCCGATCATTGCGAGGAGCCGACGCTCGCCCACGGCGGCGCGATGAACGAGGGTCTCGTCAGCGCGCGGCTCGGGCTCAAGGGGATCCCGAGCGAAGCCGAGGAGATCATGGCGATCCGCGACATCCTCCTCGCCCGGCGCACCGGAGGACACGTCCACCTCTGCCACATGAGCACGCGGGGGTCGGTCGAGCTCATTCGCTGGGGGAAGGAGCGGAAGATCCATGTGACCGCCGAGGTCTGCCCGCACCAGCTCTCGCTCACCGAGCAGGAGGTGGACGGCTACAACACCAACGCGAAGATGAATCCGCCGCTGCGCACCGCGGACGACGTCGCCGCGCTGCAGGAGGCGGTGAAGGACGGGACGATCGACGTCATCGCCACCGACCACGCGCCGCACCACTACGACGAGAAGGAGCGCGAGTTCGCCGACGCGCCTAACGGTATCGTCGGGCTGGAGACCGCGCTCGCCGTGAACCTGACCTGGCTGGTGGCGAGCGGGATCATCGGCCTGCCGACGCTGATCGCGCGGATGTCGGCGACCCCGGCGAAGCTCTTTCACCTGCCGGGTGGCAGCCTGCGGAAGGGTGTGGACGCCGACATCACGATCTTCGACCCGGCGGCGAAGTGGACGGTCGACCCCGCCGCGTTCCGGTCGAAGGGGCGCAACACCCCGTACGCCGGGCGGACGCTGACCGGCCGCGTGCACGCGACGATCGTCGGTGGCCAGGTCATCCACCGGCTCACCCGGTAGCCTCCGGTGAGCATCGCGATCCGGCGCGAGATCGTGACTGTCTGCCGGCGGCTGTACGAGCGCGGGCTGATTGCCGGGCAGGACGGCAACGTCTCGGTCCGGTTGCCCGGAGGCCGCGTACTCGTCACTCCAGCAGGGATGTCGAAGGTCGATGTCGGGCCGAGCGACCTGGTCGAGATGCGTCTCGGCGAGGTCGCGTCGTCACACGGTCCGCGCGGCGGCCGGACTGGTCCGCGCGCGTCGTCGGAGGTGCTGATGCACCTCCGCATCTACGAGCGGCGCCCCGACGTGAACGCGGTGGTGCACGCGCATCCACCGACGGCGACGGCGTTCGCGGTCGCTGGCGAAGGGTTCATGGAATGCATTCTGCCCGAGGTTATCTTTCAGGTCGGGCAGGTACCACTGCTCCAGTACGCGACGCCGGGCAGCACCGGGCTGGCCGACAGCTTCGAGCCGTACGTCGCGACGCACGATGCCTTCCTGCTGGCCAATCATGGCGCGACGACGATCGGGCCGTCGCTGCTGCTGGCGCACCAGCGGATGGAGAGCCTCGAGCATGCGGCGCGGATCATCTTCGCGGCGCGGCAGCTGGGGCGGGTGAACGCATTGAACGGTGAGCAGGTGGCGGATCTGATGGCGGCGCGGCAACGCGCCGGGTTGGGCGGACCATATCCCGGCTGTTCGACGACGGACAGCCGGCGAGACAAGCGATGACGAATCCTGCCGGGAACCCGATGGACGCAGTCGCGGCGCTGATGCTCGAGCGCCAGCGGTACGAAGACTGGATCGCTCAACTCGAGAGCCGGCGCTCGATCACGCCCCCCCACGTCTTCGAGCGCGTCCGCGGCGACTACGAAGCGAGGCTGCGCGAGGTGATGCAGCAGCTGTCGGGGCGCACCGCCGAGGTCCAGGCGACGGCGGCCGCGCTGACCGAGCGGCTGGCACGGATGGCGAGCGAGGAGACCGCGATCCGCGACGAGCGCTACGAGGCCGAGCTGCGCTCGCATGTCGGCGAGGTCACCGCCCCGCAGTGGAGCGCGATCGAGCGAGAGAGCGACGAGCGGATCGCCAAGCTCACCGCCGAACGGACGAGCATCACCGGAGAGATCGCCCGCCTGCAGCAGCTCCTGTCGATGACCGGGGGACGGACCGCGCCGATCTCCGGCGTGAGCAAGGCGGTTCCCGACATGACCCGCACAGAGAAGGGTGTCGAGCCCCCGCGCTCGGGGTCATTCGACGAGCTGGAGTTCCTCAAGTCGGTCACCGATGGCGCGCGGGGAAGCGGGTCGGTGAAGGGCGCCGCACCGGCGCCTGCTCCCGCTCCCGCGCGCACGAGCGCCGCGATCCCGAGGACGGCCACCCC
>DASSZC010000116.1:0-2481 GCA_035702925.1 Gemmatimonadaceae bacterium
GCTCCTCGCCCGGGGCGACGGGCTGGTCGCGATGCGAGTGGAGGTCGCCGATCGGCTGAGCACTCCGCGCCCGCCGCCGCCGGTGAAGAAAAGAAAGGGAACGCTCGAGACCGTGATCATCGAGGCGGAGTCGCTGGCGCCCGTCCCCCGGTCGCCGATCGCGCTCGTCCAGCTCACCGGACTCGCGGTGCACGCGCGGATCGGCGACGGTGACGGCAGCGTCGTCGTCACGAACATCGACGACGCCCGGCCCGTGCGGGAGGCGACGGTTCGCTACACGGCTCCAGGCGGCGGCGTCATCGCCGAAGCGCGCACCGACAGCGCGGGGGTCGCCACCCTTCATTACGCGCGACTCGCCGACGATCGAAAGCCGTTCGCCGGGATGAGCGAACTGCGCTACTATCTCGTCGATGCCGCCGTCGCCGGCGACCGCGCCACATTGCCGGTGGTGCGCGGCCGGTCGTACTACTGGATGTCGAACCCGCTCGACCCGTGGTCGCTCGGCGGCCGGCGCGAGGGATCGCCCGGGTTCACGGCAACGATCTTCGCCGAGCGCGGGATCTATCGCCCGGGCGAGCCGGTGTACCTGAAGGGAGTGCTGCGCACCGGAGTGCTCGGTGCGCTCACCGTGCCTTCGCAGCAGCCCATCCGGCTGACGGTGACGTACCGACCGAGCGGATGGGAGTCCGACGAAGATGTGATCGTGCGCGACACCGTCATCAGGAGCAGTTCCTTCGGAACGATCACGGACTCGCTCCGCCTTCGCTCCGGCGCCGGGCTCGGGATCTACGTCGCCGAGATGATGACCGGTGGCCCGGAGAAGTGGACGTCCGTCGCCAGCGAGGAGCTGCGCGTCGCCGAGTACCGGGCGCCGGAGTTTCTCGTGACGGCGAGCAGCGACTCGGCGCCGCATTTCGTCGGCGATACGGTGCGCGTCGCCGTCGCGGCGCGGTATCTCTTCGGCGCACCGATGGGTCGCACCCCGGTGCTATGGGAGGCGGAGCTCCACGAGCTGAACCCCTGGGAAATCCGTATTCCCGGTGCCGAAGGCTGGATCGTCGGCGAGTGGGACTGGTCGCGGGGCGGTGACAACCCGCCCTCGCCTAACGTTCAGGGAACGGACACCCTCGACGACAACGGGCACGCCGAGCTGCGGGTCGCGCTCGCGTCCCTTCACCCGAGCCGCCCCGGGCGCGTCGACGTCAACGTCGCGGTCACCGACCTGAACCAGCAGGCCGTGACGTCGACCGCGCGCTTCCCGATTCACCCGGCGCACCTCTACATCCTCGCGAAGAAGGCGGAGCGCGCCTGGTACTGGACTGCCGGCCAGCCGGTCAAGCTGCAGCTCAGGACCGTCAGTCCGGAAGGAAAGGCGATCAGCGGATCCGTCATCACCGCATCCGTCATCTGGCGGCAGTGGCGCTGGCGCAACGGCGCGAGCACATGGCAGGACTCGACGGTGCGCGTCGATACGGTCCGCGCGGGCACGGCCCCGCCGACGTACGGCTTCACCCCTGCGAATGAAGGCTTCTACGAGGTGCGGCTCACCGCTTCCGACGGACGCGGCGGCGTCGCGCGGACGACCGTCGGCGGCTATGCGATCCAGGACGGCCGAAGCCGCGGCGGTCCGCCCTTCCATCTCCCGCTCGTCGCGAGCGCGCGCGAAGCGTCACCCGGCGACGAGGTGCAGGTCGCCTTCGACTCGCCCTTCGACTCGGCGCAGGGATGGGTGACGATCGAGCGCGAGCGGGTCCTCGAACAGCACCGCCTGACGATCCGGCGAGGGATGAACACGATCCCGATCCGGATCACCGCGGCCCACGTGCCTAACGTGTTCGTTTCGGTGATGCTGCTCGCGATCCGCCCCTCGCGCGACGCCCACCCCGACTCGACGACGCAGCTGCTTCGCGCCGGTTACGTCGAGATCGGGGTCGGAAGCGGAGCCAAGCGGCTGAAGGTCGCGGTCACGCCCCGGTCGATGGAGTATGCGCCGCGCGACAGCGCGGTAGTGCGCGTCACCGTGTCCGACTCCGCGCATCGCGGCGTTCGCAGCGAGGTGACGCTCTGGGCGGTCGATGACGGGGTGCTCGCCCTGACCGGATACACGACGCCGGACCTCGTCGACCGCCTGTACCAGCCGCGCGGACTCGGGGCGGCGCTGTGGAGCACGCTGCCGACGGTCGGCATCGCGCTGCCGCCGTTAGGCGCGCTGGCGTGGCCCGGGAGCGTCAGCTTGAGGGGACAAAGCTCGGGGATGCAGCTCAGTGAGGTCGTCGTCACCCAGGCGGGCGCGGCCGCCGCGCCGGCGATGCGCACGCAGTTCCGCTCGACCGCCTTCTACCTCGGCTCGGCGGTGACGGGCGACAACGGGACCGCCGAGCTGAAGGCCCAACTGCCCGACAACCTCACGACGTACCGGGTGATGGCGGTCGCGGTCGGGAACGACGACCGCTTCGGCTCCGGCGACACGACGCTGCTCGT